>NZ_JAANNX010000099.1:0-12121 GCF_013363615.1 Streptomyces sp. CAI-85
CAGCGCCGATGGTACTGCAGGGGGGACCCTGTGGGAGAGTAGGACACCGCCGAACTCCTTTTAGAGCTCTGGCTCTTGGGCACACAAGCCCAAGAGCCAGAGCTTTTTTGCGTTGAGGTAGGGTCAGGGGGCATCGTTGGCTCATTTTCTACGGAGGCCCCCGGGTGGAGGTCCAGGAGACCCGCGTTCAGACGGATCGGGTTCTCACCATCCCGAACATCCTCAGCATGGCGCGTCTCGCCGGCGTGCCGCTCTTCCTGTGGTTGATCCTCAGGCCCGAGTTCGGTGGCCCGCAGAGCGACGGCTGGGCGCTGCTGGTGCTCGCCCTGAGCGGCATCAGCGACTATCTCGACGGCAAGCTGGCGCGACGCTGGAACCAGATCAGCAGCCTCGGCCGGCTCCTGGACCCGGCCGCCGACCGGCTTTACATTCTCTCGACTCTGGTGGGTCTCACCTGGCGCGAGATTCTGCCGCTCTGGTTGACGGCTGCACTTCTCGCGCGGGAACTCGTCCTGCTGGTGATGGTGGGCATCCTCAGGCGGCACGGCTATCCGCCGCCCCAGGTGAACTTCCTGGGCAAGGCGGCGACGTTCAACCTGATGTACGCGTTCCCGTTGCTGCTGCTCAGTGACGGAAGCGGATGGCTGGCGTCACTCGCTGCCATTTTCGGATGGGCGTTCGCAGGGTGGGGTACAACCCTGTATTGGTGGGCAGGAGTTCTCTACGTGGTACAGGTCCGCCGTCTCCTTCGCGCGGACGCCATGGCCGACTGAGCTCGCCCCTTGCGCGGCAGTAGTGGCTCGATGGCCCGCTGCGGGAAAGTGCGGGACAATCAAGACGGGTGAAGTCGGCTAGACCGTCGTCTCTTTAGGAGGACGCTTCCGACATGAAGGCCGTCGTGATGGCCGGAGGCGAAGGCACACGCCTTCGCCCCATGACCTCAAGCATGCCCAAGCCGCTCCTGCCGGTGGTGAACCGGCCGATCATGGAGCACGTGCTGAGGCTGCTCAAAAGGCATGGGCTCAACGAGACCGTCGTAACTGTCCAGTTCCTGGCGTCCCTGGTCAAGAACTACTTCGGTGATGGTGAAGAGCTCGGAATGGAGCTCAGCTATGCGAATGAGGAGAAGCCGCTCGGCACTGCCGGAAGCGTGAAGAACGCCGAGGAGGCGCTGAAGGACGACGCCTTCCTCGTCATCTCCGGTGACGCGCTGACCGACTTCGACCTCACCGAGCTGATCAACTTCCACAAGGAAAAAGGCGCGATGGTCACCGTCTGCTTGACGCGTGTGCCCAATCCGCTGGAATTCGGCATCACCATCGTCGACGAAGAGGGCAAGGTCGAGCGTTTCCTGGAGAAGCCGACCTGGGGTCAGGTCTTCTCGGACACCGTGAACACGGGCATCTATGTGATGGAACCCGAGGTCTTCAACTATGTGGAGGCCGATGTTCCCGTCGACTGGTCCGGTGATGTGTTCCCCCAGCTCATGAAGGAGGGGAAGCCGATCTACGGCTTCGTCGCCGAGGGCTACTGGGAGGACGTCGGTACGCACGAGAGCTATGTGAAGGCCCAGGCCGACGTGCTCGAGCGCAAGGTCGACGTGGAGATCGACGGCTTCGAGATCTCGCCCGGCGTGTGGGTGGCCGAGGGCGCCGAAGTGCACCCCGACGCCGTACTGCGCGGTCCGCTGTACATCGGCGACTACGCCAAGGTGGAGGCCGGCACGGAAATCCGTGAGCACACCGTCGTCGGCTCCAATGTGGTCGTGAAGAGCGGGGCGTTCCTCCACAAGTCCGTGGTGCACGACAACGTGTATGTCGGGCAGCACAGCAATCTGCGGGGCTGTGTCGTCGGAAAGAACACCGACATCATGCGGGCGGCGCGGATCGAGGACGGCGCGGTCATCGGCGACGAATGCCTGATCGGCGAAGAGTCGATCGTGCAGGGCAATGTGCGGGTGTATCCGTTCAAGACGATCGAGGCCGGCGCGTTCGTCAACACCTCGGTGATCTGGGAGTCCCGGAGCCAGGCGCATCTCTTCGGCGCCCGCGGGGTGTCCGGGATCCTGAACGTCGAGATCACGCCGGAGCTGGCCGTGCGGCTGGCCGGCGCCTACGCGACCACGCTCAAGAAGGGGTCCACGGTCACCACGGCCCGCGACCACTCCAGAGGCGCCCGGGCGCTGAAGCGGGCGGTCATCTCCGCCTTGCAGGCCAGCGCCATCGACGTACGGGATCTGGAGAACGTACCGCTGCCCGTGGCGCGGCAGCAGACCGCGCGCGGGAGCGCCGGCGGCATCATGATCCGGACGTCTCCCGGGGTGCCGGACTCCGTGGACATCATGTTCTTCGACGGGCAGGGCGCCGATCTGTCGCAGGGCAGTCAGCGCAAGCTGGACCGGGTCTTCGCGCGGCAGGAGTACCGGCGGGCGTTCCCGGGAGAGATCGGGGACCTGCATTTCCCGGCCAGTGTCTTCGACTCGTACACCGGGTCGTTGTTGCGGAACGTCGACACGACCGGGATCGCCGAGTCCGGGCTGAAGGTCGTGGTCGACGCCTCGAACGGCAGCGCGGGTCTGGTGCTGCCGAGCCTGCTCGGGAAGCTCGGGGTGGACTCGCTGACCGTCAATCCCGGCCTTGACGAGTCCAGGCCGACGGAGACGACCGAGCAGCGGCGGTCCGGGCTTGTGCGGCTCGGGGAGATCGTGGCCTCGTCGCGGGCGGCGTTCGGGGTGCGGTTCGACCCGGTGGGTGAGCGGCTGTCCCTGGTGGACGAGAAGGGCCGGATCATCGAGGACGACCGTGCGCTGCTGGTGCTGCTCGACCTGGTGGCGGCGGAGCGCCGCAGCGGCCGGGTGGCGCTGCCGGTGACGACGACCCGGATCGCCGAGCAGGTGGCGGCGTACCACGGGACGCAGGTCGAGTGGACGACGACCTCGCCGGACGATCTGACGCGGGTCGGGCGGGACGAGTCGACGATCTTCGGCGGTGACGGCAAGGGCGGGTTCATCGTCCCGGAGTTCAGCAGTGTCTTCGACGGCACGGCGGCGTTCGTGCGGCTGATCGGGCTGGTGGCGCGGACGCAGCTCACGCTGAGCCAGATCGACGCGCGGATCCCGCGGGCGCACGTCCTCAAGCGGGATCTGGCGACCCCGTGGGCCGTCAAGGGTCTGGTGATGCGGCGGGTCGTCGAGGCGGCCGGAGACCGCTTCGTGGACACCACCGACGGCGTGCGGGTGGTGGAGACGGACGGCCGCTGGGTGATGGTGCTGCCCGACCCGGCCGAGGCCGTCACCCATCTGTGGGCGGAGGGGCCGGACGACGCCTCGGCGCAGGCCCTGCTCGACGAGTGGTCGTCGGTCGTGGACAGCGCCGGACGCTGATTCGCGCCGTACACGCGTGTGCCGGACCGGGCCTGGTCACGGGGGTCCGTCCGGCACACGGGTGGGGCCGTTCGGAGGTATCGGGCGCGGCGTGCGACGATGTGCGGCATGCCGCAGCAGCCCCCCGTTCGGAGCACACCCGCGCGTGTGCCGCGCCCGGACGCGTCCATGTCGCTGCTCACCAACGTCATGGATCACAGCCTCGACGAGGGTTATGCCGAGGCGGCCGCCCGGAAGCAGGCGGACGGTACTGGTGGCCTGCCCCGCACGGCGCGCGCGAAGCTCGTCCTGGCGGCCGGACTGGTGCTCGCGGCGCTGGTCGTGACCGTGGGAGCCGCGCAGACGCGCTATGCGGCCCCGGTGGTGGCCAAGGAGCGCGAGGAGCTGATCGACCGCATCGACCGCCAGACCGAGGCGGCCGAGGAGCTGGAGAGCACCGTCGACAAGCTGCGCGACGACGTGAACGCGCGGCAGCGGGAGGCGCTCGAGCAGAGCGGCGACAGCGGTCGAAGCGACCTGGTGGCCGTCCTGTCGGGCGCCGTCGCCGTGCACGGGCCGGGGCTGAAGCTGGTCGTGGACGATGCCGCGGAGGCCACCACGGGCGGGGGGACCGATCCGCGTGAGACCTCCGGCTTCTCCGACACGGGGCGGGTCAAGGACCGGGACATGCAGCGGGTGGTCAACGGCCTGTGGGAGTCCGGTGCCGAGGCCGTCTCGATCAACGGGCAGCGGCTGACGGCGCTCTCGGCGATCAGGGCCGCGGGTGACGCGATACTGGTGGACAACAAGCCGTTGGTGCCGCCGTACACGGTGCTCGCGGTGGGGGACGGGAAGCGGCTCAGCAGCCGGTTCCAGGACAGTGCCGACGGGGTGTACCTGTCCGTTCTTCAGGACAACTACGGCATCCGGACCGCGATCTCCGTGCAGGAGGACGTGCGGTTGCCGGCCGCGCCGAGTGTGACCGTTCGTACAGCACAGCCGAGAACTGAGAAGGACGCATCGTGATCGCCGTATTGGGCCTCGTCGTGGGGGTCGTGGCGGGCCTGCTGGTCCAGCCCGAGATTCCGGCGGCGGTAGTGCCGTATCTGCCGATCGCCGTGGTGGCGGCCCTGGACGCCGTGTTCGGCGGGCTGCGGGCCATGCTGGACGGGATCTTCGACGACAAGGTCTTCGTGGTGTCGTTCCTGTCCAACGTGGTGGTGGCCGCGCTGATCGTCTTCCTGGGCGACGAGTTGGGCGTGGGGTCGCAACTGTCCACGGGTGTGGTCGTCGTGCTCGGCATCCGGATCTTCTCCAACGCGGCGGCCATCCGCCGCCATGTGTTCCGGGCGTGAGGCCGATGAGCGACCAGGACGCGACGCCCGAGAACAGGCTGCGCAAGGAGCTGCCCGCCGAGGTGCCGGCGGAGATCGCGGCGATCCCGGCGCAGCCGGGCGGTTCCGAGGAGGTGGCCGCGCCCGAGCTGACCGGACGGCAGCGGCTGGTGAAGGGGCTGTGGCCGCCGCGGGTCAGCCGGGCCCAACTCATCGTGGCGCTGCTGCTGTTCGGCCTCGGCTTCGGGCTGGCCGTGCAGGTGGCCTCCAACAGCGACAGCGGGAACGCCCTGCGCGGGGCGCGTCAGGAAGATCTTGTGCGCATCCTCGATGAACTCGACGACCGAAGTCAGCGTCTTGAGGACGAGAAGGCCGGGCTCGAGAAGCAGCGGGACGAGCTGGAGAACAGCTCCGACCAGGCGGAGGAGGCCCGCAGGCAGACGGTCGAGAAGGAGCGGCAACTCGGCATTCTGGCGGGCACGGTGGCCGCCGAGGGGCCCGGTATCACCATGACCATCGAGGACACGAAGGGGACGGTCGAGTCGGACATGCTGCTCGACGCGATCCAGGAGCTGCGCGCGGCCGGTGCGGAGGCGATCCAGGTGAACGGCGTGCGCGTCGTCGCCGGGACGTACCTCTCGGATTCGGGCGAAGGTGTCAGCGTCGACGGGAACAAGATCAACGGGCCCTTTCGTTTCAAGGTCATCGGCAAGCCGCAGGACCTGGAGCCGGCGCTGAACATCCCTGGAGGAGTGGTGCAGACTCTGGAGAAGGAGCAGGCCACCGTGACCGTCGAGCGATCGAGCAAGATCGTCGTGGATGCCTTGCGAGCGGCGAAGCAGCCTGACTACGCTCGGTCGTCCTCGCAGTGAACCGGGGGTGCATGGGGGCCGTCGGGCAGGGGCAAGAGGTTGCGGGGGGTCGACGCACCGATCGGGTGGTGCGTGGTGGAAACTGTCTGGTGGATACGGACGTTGTGAAGGTGTCCGGGTCGACCGGTGTATTCAGTCAGGGTTCGTCCTGCCCCACGGGCGGGTCTGTTTCGGTCAAGGGGAATCGCCCGTGAAGTTGTTTGCGAAGTTGTTCGGCAAGAGCGCGCGAGAAGGCAGCGACAACGCGACCGCTCGCCATCGCGCCCAGCCCGACGCGGAAGGCCAGCGGCCGTTGTTCCGGGACCAGGTGGGTGGTCAGGGCGGCGACATTTCCGGTGGTCAGGGCGCGGCGTCTGTTGACCCTGCCCAGTCCGGCGGCATAGGTTTCGGCCAACCGTCAACCTCAAGCGCGGGTGGAGGGTTTTCTCCTATGTCGGCCCTGGTGTGTTCGAGGTGCGGTAACCGCAACCCGGAGAACAGCCGCTTCTGTTCCAACTGCGGTGCCCCGCTGCGCCCCGGGCTGACGCCCGAGCGTCCGTCGGAGACGACCTCGACCATCTCGATCTCCGGTCTCGAGGCGTACGACGCGGAGGCCACCGGCCAGACGCAGTTGCCGGCGCTCTCCCCGGAGGCGCAGGCCGCGGTCGACGCGCTGCCGCTGGGTTCCGCGCTGCTCGTGGTGCGCCGCGGTCCGAACTCGGGCAGCCGCTTCCTGCTGGACGGCGATCTGACCACGGCCGGACGTCATCCGCAGAGCGACATCTTCCTGGACGACGTGACGGTCTCGCGTCGTCATGTGGAGTTCCGCCGCAACCCGGACGGCACGTTCAAGGTCGCGGACGTCGGCAGTCTGAACGGCACGTACGTCAACCGTGAGCGGATCGACGAGGTCCCTCTGTCGAACGGCGACGAGGTGCAGATCGGCAAGTACCGGCTGGTCTTCTACGCGAGCCAGCGGGGTTACTGACCCTCCCCCGGACTCATGTCCGGGGGGAACCGAGGGAAGGTCCATGCTTCGAACACCGAGGGGCGGTGCCGGGTTCGGCACCGCCGCCGCGGACGGTGGGCTGATGAGCATCGGCACCGTGCTGAACGCGCTCCGCGACGAGTTTCCCGAAGTCACCGTCTCCAAGATCCGCTTCCTGGAGTCGGAGGGGCTGGTCGAGCCGCAGCGGACCCCGTCGGGATACCGCAAGTTCAGCGCGGACGACGTCGAGCGCCTCGGACACGTCCTGAGGATGCAGCGGGACCACTATCTGCCGCTCAAGGTGATCCGGGAGCATCTGGACGCCATGGAGCGCGGCGAGGCCGCGGCGCTGCCCACTGTCGGCCGGCAGCGGGACGGAGAGGCGGTCCCGGAGACGGCCGAGGCGCCCACCGTGGCCCGGATCGGGCGGCCCGAGCTGCTGGCGGCCGCCGGGATCGACGAGTCGGAACTGCTGGAGTGGGAGTCCTACGGCCTTCTGGTCCCGCTGGAGGACGGGGCGTACGACGCCGAGGCGGCCACGGTGGCCGCTCTGGTGGCCGAACTGGGGCGGTTCGGGATCGAGCCCCGGCATCTGCGGGTGATGAAGGCCGCGGCGGACCGTGAGGCCGGGCTGGTGGACCAGGTGGTGGCCCCGCTCAAGCGGCACCGCAACCCGCAGACCAGGGCCCACGCGGAGGCCCGTACGAAGGAGCTGGCGGGGCTCACGGTGCGGCTGCACGCGGCACTGGTGCAGACCGCGCTCCAGGTGAGGCTGCCCTGACCCCGGCGGTTTCGCCCTGGGCGGATCGGTCACCCGTTCCCGGCCCGACTACCCAAACGTCCCGGGCACGGCCTAGGGTTGCTGTGTGAACGAGCTCGATGTCGTAGGTGTCCGGGTCGAAATGCCCTCCAACCAACCGATCGTGCTGCTGCGTGAAGTGGGAGGAGACCGTTACCTCCCCATCTGGATCGGACCGGGGGAGGCGACGGCCATCGCCTTCGCCCAGCAGGGCATGGCTCCCGCGCGACCGCTGACCCACGACCTGTTCAAGGACGTGCTGGAGGCCGTCGGCCAGGAGCTCACCGAGGTGCGTATCACGGACCTGCGGGAGGGCGTGTTCTACGCCGAGCTGGTCTTCGCCAGCGGGGTCGAGGTCAGCGCGCGCCCGTCCGACGCCATAGCGCTGGCGCTGCGCACCGGGACGCCGATCTACGGCAGCGACACGGTGCTGGACGACGCGGGCATCGCGATCCCGGACGAGCAGGAGGACGAGGTGGAGAAGTTCCGCGAGTTCCTCGACCAGATCTCGCCCGAGGACTTCGGCACCAGCAACCAGTAGCCGTACGGGTCAGGGCGGGTGGCCGGCACCGCGCGGCCGCCTCGTTCCCGGCGGGAGGCGCCCGGTTCCGGGCAAATGCCAACGGCGAGTGAGAGCGTCCTGCGGCTACTCCTCAGCGCATTCGGCTAGCCTTTCCCCGCGGTGGGGTACGGGAAACCACTCCTAGGGTGATTATCACTCGGCGTGCCGAGTGTGGCGATCGTTGACGCACCCCTGGTGACTGCCTACCGTCGAGAAGGCAGTTCAAGGACGGAGGTCGGCGTGAGAAGCAGCGGCGACGGTACGGCTGGGGGTGCCCCCGGACTCGGTGTCGGGGGAAGCGGTCCGTACCCGCTTCACGGCAGCGCGGCGGCCGATCACACACCGCGGCGACCGGCGGCCGTGCCGAGCGGCGGAGGGGCGGCGTCCATGGCGTCCGAGGAGATCGGCTACCGCGGTCCGACGGCCTGTGCGGCCGCCGGGATCACCTACCGGCAACTCGACTACTGGGCCCGTACCGGCCTGGTCGAACCGAGTGTGCGACCCGCCCACGGGTCCGGCACACAGCGGCTCTACAGCTTCCGGGACGTCGTCGTCCTGAAGATCGTCAAGCGGTTCCTGGACACCGGGGTGTCCCTCCAGAACATCCGCACCGCCGTCCAGCACCTGCGGGAGCGCGGCTTCCGCGATCTGGAGCGCATGACGCTCATGAGCGACGGCGCCACGGTCTACGAATGCACCTCGCCGGACGAGGTCCACGCGCTGCTCCAGGGCGGCCAGGGCATCTTCGGCATCGCCGTGGGCGTGGTCTGGCGGGACGTCGAGAGCGCCCTGTCGCAACTGCACGGCGAGCGCGTGGACACCGGTGAGACGCTCGTCGGGCACAACCCGGCGGACGAGCTGGCCCGCCGCCGCAACCGGGCGGTCTGAGCCCCTCCTCGGCGGGTGCGTGACGTCCGACGGCGTCATTGTCAGTGGCGTGGTGCAGCATCGGAGATGTGAGAACCGCGCCCACGATCCTGCATCTCGACATGGATGCCTTCTACGCCCAGGCGGAGCAGGCGTCCAAGCCGAGTCTGCGCGGGAAAGCCGTGGTCGTGGGCGGTCTCGGCCCGCGCGGTGTGGTCGCCACCGCCTCCTACGAGGCGCGGGTGTTCGGCGTCCACTCGGCGATGCCGATGGGCCAGGCCCGCCGCCTGGCCCCCAACGCCGCCTATCTCGTGCCCCGCTTCTCCTTCTACCGCTCGATCAGCGAGCAGGTGATGGGGCTGCTGAGGGCCCTGTCGCCGCTGGTGGAGCCCCTGAGCCTGGACGAGGCGTTCGTGGATCTGGAGGCCGGGGAGGCGGCCTGGGACAACGAGTCCGCGCGGCTGGCCGGGATCCGGCTGCGGGCCGACATCCGGCGCGTCACCGGCCTGACCGGGTCGGTGGGGCTCGCGGCCTCCAAGATGCTCGCGAAGATCGCCTCCGAGGAGGCCAAGCCCGACGGCCTGGTCCTCATCGAACCGGGGACCGAGCGGGCCCTGCTCGGGCCCATGTCGGTGCGCACCCTGCCGGGGGTGGGGCCGGCCACCGGCGATCATCTGAGACGGGCCGGGATCACCACGGTCGACGAACTCGCCGAGGCCGGTGAGGACGAGCTGGTGCGGCTGGTCGGCAAGGCGCACGGACACGGGCTGTACGCCATGGCGCTGGCCCGTGACGACCGGCCCGTGGTGGCCGAGCGGGAGACCAAGTCGGTCTCGGTCGAGGACACCTACGACGTGGACATCCACGACCGCACCCGGGTGGAGCTGGAGGTGCGGCGGCTGGCGGAGCGGTGCGTGAGCCGGCTGCGCGGGGCCGGTCTGTCGGGTCGGACCATCGTGCTGAAGGTGCGGCGCTACGACTTCTCCACGCTCACCCGGTCCGAGACGCTGCGCGGGCCCACGGACGATCCCGCGGTGGTGCGGGAGGCGGCGGCACGGCTGCTGGACTCGGTGGACACGACCGGTGGGGTGCGGCTGCTGGGGGTGGGGGTCAGCGGACTGGCGGACTTCACCCAGGAGGACCTGTTCGCACAGGCCGCGGAGGAAGGGCGAGGCGAGGAACAGGGGGAGGAAGGCGGGGCGGAGACGCTGCCGGCCGCCGCGCCCTTGGTGGAGGAGGCGGTGCCGGCCGCCCAGCGGTGGCGTCCGGGGCACGATGTGCGGCACGCCGCGTTCGGGCCCGGGTGGGTCCAGGGGAGCGGGCTGGGGCGGGTCACCGTGCGGTTCGAGACACCGGATTCGGAGCCGGGGCGGGTGCGGACGTTCCGGGTCGACGACCCGGAGTTGGAGTCCTCGGATCCGCTGCCGTTGGTGCGAAGACCCGGTGGCGGCGCTGCGATCGCGGCGGCGGGGCCGGGGGTCGAGAATCCGGGTGTGAGCGCCGGGAACTCCTGAGAGACACCGCCCGTTACGCAGAGTGACGGGGATGGTGTCGGCTGGGGAGTGACGGGGGAGTCGCTGTGCTGGAGGAGAGCGGGAGCGGTATGGACGGGCTGGAGCTGGAGGGTGTGCGGCCGACGGCCGGGCAGATGGTTCGGGCGCGGGAGGCCGAGAGGCTGGCGGTGATCGACCGCGTCACCCGTTGGGGTGCGAACCGGAGCGATGTCGTCGGGGTCCTGCTGGTCGGGTCCTGTGCGCGGGGGATGGCACGGCCGGAGTCCGATGTGGACCTCGTCGTGCTGACGACGGACCCGTCCGGGTACGGCGAGGGCGGGGCGTGGCTGCGTGAGCTGAGCCTGGGAGAGGTCGTGCGGGTCCGGGAGTGGGGGCCCGTCACCGAGTGGCGGCATGTGACGGCGAGTGGCCTGGAGGTGGAGGTGGGCATCACGTCGACGAACTGGGCGCGTACGGATCCGGTGGACGCGGGGACGCGTGCGGTGGTCGTGGACGGGGCCCGGCCCTTGTACGACCCGGCTGGGTTGCTGGGGGCGCTGATAGGGGTGTGCGGCTGAGGTGCGTCGGTGAGTGCGAGTGAGGGTGCGGGTGCGTGGGGGCCGTTCGCGCAGTTCCCCGCGCCCCTAAGTCTCGGCTGCGGCCGGCCCTTGCCCGAAGCCTTGCCTCAGGTCTCGTCCGTCCCCGCCAGGCGGCCGAAGTCGTGGTCCGGGAGAGGGGGAGGGGCGGCCACGTCCAGGCCGTAGTGGTGGTAGAGCTGGAGTTCCTGGTCGGGGGAGAGGTGGCGGCCCACACCGAAGTCGGGGGCGTCCTTGATCAGGGAGCGTTCGAAGGGGACGTGGAGGGTGCCTTCGATCAGCTCGCTGGGCTCCAGCGGGACGAAGGCGTCCCGGGAGAACAGGCCGGTACGTATGGCGGCCCACTCGGGCACGCCGGTCGCGTCGTCGAGGTAGACCTCGTCGACGGTGCCGATCTTGGTGCCGTTGCGGTCGAACGCCTTGCGGCCGATCAGGTTGCGCGGATCGATGTCGGTCTGCACGGGCCCTCCACATGGTCGCAAACTCATCCGTAGGCACTACATCCGTAAGCACTACAAAAGAGCACATCGGGGCTCGCGGCCACTCGAAGGAGGTGGCGTTGACCTCGCTGGTAGTCTGGCAACGGCTGCTGACCCCGTGCGGGAGAGTCCTCCGGACATCACCGGAGGCGCCGAAGGAGCAAATCCTCCCCGGAATCTCTCAGGCCCAGGTACCGCACGGACGAGGTCACTCTGGAAAGCAGGGCGGGTGTCGACGGCTTCCGCTCTCACCGACGGTGAAAGCCGGGTGCCCCTTCGTGGGCGGCCGGTGAAACTCTCAGGTTGAGATGACAGAGGGGGAGGCCGTTCGGGTACCCGCGCCGTGGTGCCCCTCGAAGGTCGTGTCGACCAGGAGGCCCCCGTAATGACCGCCTACCGCATTCCGCTCTCCGAGCTCGAGCGGGGTATCCCCTTCGAGCAGCGCCACATCGGCCCCGACCAGGAGGCGCGGGCCAAGATGCTCGCGCACGTCGGGTACGGCTCGCTCGACGAGCTGACCGCCGCCGCGGTCCCGGATGTGATCAAGAACGCCGACGCGCTGGATCTGCCGGACGCGCGCACCGAGGCCGAGGTGCTGGCCGAGCTGCGGTCGCTGGCCGACCGCAACCAGGTGCTCGACTCCATGATCGGGCTCGGGTACTACGGCACCTTCACGCCGCCGGTGATCCTGCGGAACGTGATGGAGAACCCGGCCTGGTACACGGCCTACACCCCGTACCAGCCGGAGATCTCGCAGGGCCGGCTGGAGGCGCTGCTGAACTTCCAGACCA
>NZ_JAANNX010000032.1:0-65099 GCF_013363615.1 Streptomyces sp. CAI-85
TCAAGGCCGGCGTCATCGACCCGGTCAAGGTCACCCGCTCCGCCCTGGAGAACGCCGCCTCCATCGCCTCCCTCCTCCTGACGACCGAGACCCTGGTCGTCGAGAAGAAGGAAGAGGAAGAGCCGGCCGCCGCGGGCCACAGCCACGGCCACTCCCACTGACCCCACGGTCACCCCTGAGACCCGGCACCCCCTTCATCGGGGGGTGCCGGGTCTCGGCACGTCAGAACGCTTGCAGATA
The DNA here is from genome assembly GCF_013363615.1 of Streptomyces sp. CAI-85. Classification (NCBI taxonomy): domain Bacteria; kingdom Bacillati; phylum Actinomycetota; class Actinomycetes; order Kitasatosporales; family Streptomycetaceae; genus Streptomyces; species Streptomyces sp. CAI-85. Next base: position 241 of record NZ_JAANNX010000032.1, read on the forward strand.
GACCCGGGCCCGACCGGCCTTGAGTGTCTCGACGTAGATGTCGATCCACTGCACTTTCGGGCGGCGGCCGTCGTTCACGCAGGGTGGGCACACCCCGGCCCAGCGCACTTCCTTCAGCGTCTGCGGTTCAGACAGCCCGAGGTGCCCGAAGCGCTCCCCCTCGGCGGAGTCCCCTTTCCTCACTCGCAGGGGCTCTTCCGAGACCAGGTCCTCCGCGATGTCCTCGGCTTTCTCCTCGTCCGTGACGAAGGAGAGAAGGAAGATGTCCTCCTGCGGATTGATCTGAATGGCCCCCTTGGCCTCCGTGGCCCCCTCGGGAACCGCCACGTTCATGAACGCGACGACTTCGGCCACGCCGCCGCTCTCGTCCCACTGCGGCCAACGCTCATCGGAGGCGCTGGCGCCACCCGCATCCGCGCCCGAACACGCGGTCAGACAGACGACGGCGGCCAGCGCCGCGAAGAACCGGGCGCCGCGACAGATGGTCAAGGCTCTCCTCGTACACGGTCTCGTGACCGCCGACCCTAGCCGCCGCCCGCATCCACCGCCTCAGCGGGTGATGTTCCACTGACCGGTGTCGTCCGCGAAGCCACTGGCCATCGTGAACTGCACCTTGGCCGGTTCCGAGGCGACCGGCACCTCGAAGGCCACGAACCCGAGGCCGGTGTCCCCGGGGGCGATCGTGACGCTGCCGGGGAAGTCCGGGCCCGCCGCCGTCTCGTCGGAGGACGCGTCGAACTGCTGCCCCTGCGCGTCCACCAGCCGCGCCCCGTTGCTCGGCGAGTCCGAATAGACCGCCGTGCCGGTGTTCTTCAGCCGGAACTGGACGGCCACGAAACGTGTGCCGGGGTCGGGAGAGGAGAACTCGTTCGCGGCGCCGGCCGGGTCGACGACCTTCACGACGGTCACGGCGAGCGACTCACCGTCCTCCATTCCCCGGACCCCGAGCGTGTCCCCGACCGACGCCGCCTTCTTGGACGGCGTGGCCGTCGGCGCGGTGGAGGACGGTTGCTCCGGTGCGACCGAGGTCGGGGAGGTGGCCGGAGTGCTCTCCGGAGCGGTGGTGACCGTCTTGTCGTCGGAACAGCCGACGGCGGTCACCGTCAGCCCGGCGAGCAGTAACACGGAAAGGCGGCGCATCGGTCCTCCCGGAGGTGCCGGCCGGTGTGGTTGTGTCCATGCTCGGTCCGCGCGGCGGACACCGCACGCCGAGTGCCGGGAAGCGGGAGGTGGGAGGCGGTTCGGGCGAAGAAACCCCCGTCCCATCGTGGAACGGGGGAGCGGGGGTTTCTCCCTTCGCGGGCGGGTCTGGGTGGGGTCAGGTTTCCAGGGGGTCGAGGGCGCCCAGTTGGGACATCAGGCCGAGGCGGTCGTACTGCCACCAGCCCTCGGCGATCTTGCCGTCGTCGTCGAAGCGGAAGACGGTCGTGCCGGTCATGGTGACCTCGCGGCCCGTGGGGGGCAGGCCCATGAAGTCGCCGTGGTGGGTGCCGGCGAACGTCCAGCGGGTGCAGACGCGGTCGTCCTCGGAGATCTGGTCCTCGATGGTGAAGCGCACGTCGAAGGCGCCGCGCCACATGTCCGCCTCGCGGCGCATCGCGTCCATGCCGATCACGTCCTGCTCGTTGGACGGGTCATGGTCGTGGTAGTTCTCCGCCATCAAGCCGTTCAGTGGCGGCAGGTCGCCCGGGGTGCCCACCGTCTCGAAGAACTGGCGTGCCGTCGCCGCGTACAGCTTCTCGTCCCGTACGACGTCGAGGTCCGTGAACGTCGGCATCTCGTCGCACAGCGCCACCAGCTCGCGGAAGACCTTGTCGGTCTCCGGCAGATTCGAGTTCCGCATCGCCTCCTCGTACGACGGGAACTCCACGATCTCGATGAAGTGCGACGCGTCGGAGCGGTCCTTGCCCACCACCGCGTGCGTCGCCGTCCGCTTGCCCCGGGTCTGTTCGACCCAGGTGTCCATCAGCCGGTCCATCTCGTCGAACCGGCTCGTCTTGCAGTCGATGAGCTGTACGAACGTCATGACGCCGCCTCCGGTCCCCCCGGGTCCGGTGTTGCCTGTATGTCCAGTTTCGCACCGGTCGCCGTTTCCGCACCGGTCATCGTTTCGTACCGGTCACTGCGGTCCGTACTTCCGGCCCGTCCGGGACGAGATCCCGCCCAACAGCGCGCGCGGTGTCACCTTCACCAGCCCCATCAGCGCCTTGTACCGCGGATCGGGGATCGACACCGACTTTCCGCGCGCCAGATCCGCCAGCGCCGCCGCCACCAGCTTGTCCGCGTCCAGCCACATCCAGCCGGGGATGTTGTCCGTCCCCATCCCGGCCCGCTCATGGAACTCGGTCCGCACGAACCCCGGGCACAGCGCCATCAGCCGCACCCCGCTGTCCGCGAGATCCCGCGCCGCGCCCTGCGTGAACTGCACGACCCACGCCTTCGACGCCCCGTACGTCCCGCGCGGCACGAACGCGGCCACCGACGCCACGTTGACCACCCCGCCGCGCCCCCGCTCCCGCATCGCCTCGGCCGCCGCCGAGGTCAGCCGCAGCACCGCCTCGCAGTGCACCTTGAGCATCGTCAGCTCGTCGGCCATGGACACGTCGAGATAGCGGCCCTTGTTGCCGAAGCCCGCGTTGTTGACCAGCAGGTCGACGGGGTTCTTGCGGTCACCGAGCCGGGCGGCCACCGCCTCGATGCCGGGGTCGCCGGAGAGGTCGGCGGTGAGCACCTCCGCCTCGATGCCGTGCCGGTCGTGCAGTTCGGTCGCCTGCTCGCGCAGCCGCTCGGTGTCCCGGGCCACGAGGACGAGATCATGGCCGTCCGCAGCCAGTCTGCGCGCGAACGCGGCGCCGATTCCCGCGGTCGAACCCGTGATGAGAGCCGTTGTCATGGCAGAAGGTTAGTGACCCGGAGCCGGCGCGTCCGCCGTCCGCACGCGCCCTCTCGACGGTCCTCACCACGTGCCCTCTCTGACGGTCGCTCAGCCGCCGTACTTCGTCAGGTACTTGTGGACGGCGGCCCGCGTCTCCGCGTGCAGCGCGTCCTCCGCCTCCAGCAGCCGCGGCAGCAGTTCGCGGTGGGTGGTCGTGGCCTGGAACTCCATCCGCGCCGTCACCTCGTGGTCCGGGACGTGCACGATCTCGATCGCGTCCCCCGCCCGGATCTCACCCGGCTCGATCACCCGCAGATACGCGCCCGTCGCGGCCTTCTGCGTGAACCGCCGGACCCAGCCCTTCTCACCCAGATGCCCCTGGAAGGTCCGGCACGGTATCCGCCCGCCGGTCACCTCCAGCACGACCGTCGGCCCGATCCGCCAGCGCTCGCCGATCCGCGCCCCCGACACGTCCAGTCCCTCGGTGGTGAGGTTCTCGCCGAACGCGCCGTGCCCCAGCGTGCGCCCGAGTTCACGCTCCCAGTCGTCGAGGTCCTCGCGCGCGACGGCGTACACCGCCTGGTCGTCGCCGCCGTGATGACGCAGGTCGCACACCGCGTCCCCGGCCAGACCGCTGCCCGCGACGCCCTTCGGACCCGGCGCGGCGACCCGCACCGGCCCCTCGACCGGCCGCTTGTCGATCCCGGTCACACCCTGCGGATTGTCGGTGTACGGCACGCTCTTCGGGCGGCCCAGGTTGACTGACAGAAGCCTCATGACCGTACGGTACGAGACTCCTGATCAAAGTGTCGACGCAATTTTCGGCGCCGTGTCCAAGCTCCGCTTATGCATGAAGCTATGCTCGGAGCATGATCGAGGCCCGTCATCTCCGTGTGCTGCGCGCCGTCGCCGCCACCGGCTCCTTCTCGGCCGCGGGGCGCGAGCTGGGCTGCACCCAGCCGGCCGTCAGTCAGCAGATGAAGGCCCTGGAGGCGTCCGTCGGCACCCCCCTGCTGGTCCGCAGCGGACGCGAGATGCGGCTGACCCAGGCCGGCGAGGCCCTCGTACGGCACGCCGCCGGCATCCTCTCCGGCCTCACCGCCGCCGAGGAGGAGGTCGCCGCCATCGCCGGGCTGCGCGCCGGCCGGGTCCGGCTGGTCTCCTTCCCCAGCGGCAGCTCCACCCTGGTGCCCACCGCGCTGGCCGCCCTGCGCGCCGCCCACCCCGGCACCCGCGTCTCCCTGGAGGAGGCCGAGCCCCCGGAGTCGGTCGAGATCCTGCGCGGCGGCGACTGCGACGTGGCGCTCGCCTTCCGCTACCCGCGCGCGGGCGCCGCCGAGGAGTGGGAGGACCTGGTCGTACGGCCGCTGCTGGCGGACCGGCTGGTCGCGCTCGTCCCCGAACGGCACCGGCTCGCGCGCGCGGAGTCCGTCGCCATCGGCGAACTCGCCGCCGAACCGTGGATCGCGGGCTGCCCGCGCTGCCGCGGCCAGCTCGTGGAGGTGTGCGAGCGCGCGGGCTTCACCCCCCGGATCGACTTCGCCACGGACGACTACCCGGCGGTGGTCGGCCTGGTGGGCGCCGGTCTCGGCGTGGCCGTCCTGCCCGAGCTCGCCATCGAGTCGGTACGGCCGCGCGGCGCACGCGCGGTGCGGCTGGAACCGGCGGTGCGACGGGAGATCGTCGCGCTGACCCTGCCCGACCTGGCCCAGGTGCCGGCGGTGGCGGCGACCCTGGAGCAACTGGAGCGCGCGGCCGCGCCGTCCTGAACCTGGACATCGAAAACGGCGGGCACGCGCGTGTGCCCGCCGTTCTCCGGAATGCCCGCAGCCCTCACAGAAGCATGCAGAAACGTTCCTTCATGTGTTCGAGGCGGTGTCTCTCGCGCCTGCCGACGCCGACACCAGACGGTTGCGCGCCCGTCCCATCAGCTCTTCGCGCTCGTCCTCGGTCAGACCGCCCCACACGCCGTACGGCTCACGGACCGCCAACGCGTGTGCCGCGCACTGTGCGCGGACCGGGCACCTCATGCAGACCTCCTTGGCCGAGTTCTCTCGAGCGCTCCGAGCCGCCCCGCGCTCACCTTCCGGATGGAAGAAGAGCGAACTGTCCACCCCGCGGCAGGCAGCCAGGAGCTGCCAGTCCCACAGGTCCGCGTTCGGTCCGGGAAGGCGGGAGAAATCTGCCATTGCGTGACCCCTTGTAGCCGTTCAGAGCGGATACGGTGCCCACGACCGTACAACTACGATCTAAGGAGATGAAAATATGACTCATTGCGAATCTAGCCTCAGACACCAGCTAAAGGGAAGAAATGGCGCCAAATGGGGCATGGGTTGTGATGAAAGCTTGAGGGTCCGCGCGGCTCCCTCCACCGTGTCCGCCCCCTCACGTAGAGTGCCGAAGAGTGCACGTAGCCCCGTAACTCTTTCGAGTGACCGTCGTTGAGAGTGCGAGGCGGTTGAAAACACAAACGCTCGGGCAGGCGTCCGAGACGGTCGACCGCACAGGTGACGATTTCGTACCAGCCTGGAGGCACAAGGTGACGCGCATCAGCTGCGGAGGGCGGCCATGACATCCGTCCTCGTCTGCGACGACTCCCCGCTTGCCCGAGAGGCGCTCCGCCGCGCGGTCGCGACCGTGCCCGGCGTCGAGCGCGTGACGACGGCGGCCAACGGCGAGGAAGTCCTCCGCCGCTGGGGTGCCGACCGCTCGGACCTCATTCTGATGGACGTACGCATGCCCGGCCTGGGCGGCGTCGAGACCGTGCGGCGGCTGCTGTCCGCCGACCCCGGTGCCCGCATCATCATGCTCACCGTCGCCGAGGACCTCGACGGCGTGGCCCTCGCGGTCGCCGCCGGCGCCCGCGGCTATCTGCACAAGGACGCCTCGCGCGCGGAGCTGCGGGCGACCGTCACGCAGGCGCTCGCCGACCCGACCTGGCGCCTGGCCCCCCGTCGGCTGCGCTCGGCCGAGATGGGCGCCGCGCCCACGCTCACCGCGCGTGAGATCCAGGTGCTCGAAGGCATGAGCCACGGCCGCTCCAACGCGGAGATCGGCCGCGAGCTGTTCCTCTCCGAGGACACTGTCAAGACCCACGCCCGCCGGCTGTTCAAGAAGCTCGGCGCCTCGGACCGCGCGCACGCGGTGGCACTCGGCTTCCGGTGGGGCCTGGTCCGCTAGGACCTGCCCGCGCGGAACCTGCCCGCGCGGGCCGTGCGGGCGCTCGGCCGTCCGGGGGACCGGAGCGGTCCCCCAGGCCCGGTCCGGGCGGCTCGACGTCCGCCGGTCACTCAGCGGAGGGAGCGGGGACATGAGCGGAACTCCCAGCTCGGACGGGGTCGGAAGACCGGGGGACGACCCCGCCCGCCGGGCGGCGGGCGGGGGTGGCACGGGGCCCCCTCGGAGGCCCGCTGCTCGTTTCGCCGCGGATGCCGCATCCTTGAGGTGTGGAGTTCCTCGGGAACGAGTCGGTCGAGCGGAAGGGGAGGGCGCAGGGGATGACTTCCGGCGCACCTGCTCATAACGCTTCGGTGCACAACGACGGGCACGGTGCGGCGGACGCAAGTGCCGCAGTGCACCATGGACCGATGCGCGACGACGAGGCGGTCAACGCCGTGGGCACCATCGGGGCACTCGTCCATCGCGCAGTGGACGGCGACGAGCAGGCCACCCACGACCTGCTCGCCCACGTCCACCCGCTGGCGCTGCGCTACTGCCGCACCCGGCTGTCCCGGCTGCCCGGCGACGCGCGCCACTTCGTCGAGGACCTCGCCCAGGAGGTCTGCGTCGCGGTCCTGCTCGCCCTGCCCCGCTACCGGGACACCGGCAGGCCCTTCGAAGCCTTCGTGTTCGCCATCGCCGCCCACAAGGTCGCCGACCTCCAGCGCGCCGCCATGCGCCACCCCGGCTCCACGGCCGTCCCCTCGGACGAGATGCCGGAGCGGCCCGACGACTCCCTCGGCCCCGAGGAGCGCGCCCTGCTCAGCAGTGACGCCGAATGGGCCAAGAAACTGCTCGCCAACCTGCCCGAGAACCAGCGGGAGCTGCTCCTGCTGCGGATCGCCGTGGGGCTCACGGCCGAGGAGACCGGACAGATGTTGGGAATGTCACCCGGAGCGGTCCGGGTGGCCCAGCACCGCGCCCTCAGCCGGCTGCGCGCGCTCGCCGAGCAGTAGCGGACAGCCCCGGGCCGCCTTCGGTTTCGGCACTTCCTGAGAAGGGAGGCCGCCGATTCCGTACGAACATACGAAGCCCGCACGGGTGTCGGACCGTGGAAGAACCGTGGAATTCGGGGGGTGCGCTTCCCGTTAGCATGGACATCCGCACCGATCAAGGCCATTTGGGGAAGGTGTCATGACTGCCAACGTCGACGGAGTGCCCGCCAAATTCGCGACCCTCGGGCTGACCTACGACGACGTGCTGCTGCTGCCGGGCCCGTCGGACATGGCTCCCGACGAGATCGACACCGCCTCGTACGTCTCCAAGAACGTGCGGGTGAACATCCCGCTGCTCTCCGCCGCCATGGACAAGGTCACCGAGTCGCGCATGGCGATCGCGATGGCCCGTCAGGGCGGCGTCGGCGTTCTGCACCGCAACCTCTCCATCGAGGACCAGGCCAACCAGGTCGACCTGGTGAAGCGCTCCGAGTCCGGCATGGTGGCCGACCCGATCACCATCCACCCGGACGCCACGCTCGCCGAGGCGGACGCGCTCTGCGCCAAGTTCCGCATCAGCGGCGTCCCGGTCACCGACGGCAACAAGAAGCTGCTCGGCATCGTCACCAACCGCGACATGGCCTTCGAGTCGGACCGCAGCCGCCGGGTGCGCGAGGTCATGACCCCGATGCCGCTGGTCACCGGCAAGGTCGGCATCTCCGGTGTCGAGGCCATGGAGCTGCTGCGCAAGCACAAGATCGAGAAGCTGCCGCTGGTCGACGACGAGGGCGTCATCAAGGGCCTGATCACGGTCAAGGACTTCGTCAAGGCCGAGAAGTACCCGAACGCCGCCAAGGACGGCCAGGGCCGGCTCCTGGTCGGCGCCGCGGTCGGTGTCGCCGGTGACTCCTTCGAGCGCGCGCAGGCCCTGATCGAGGCGGGCGTCGACTTCATCGTCGTCGACACCGCGCACGGCCACTCCCGGCTGGTCGGCGACATGATCGCCAAGATCAAGTCGAACTCCTCCGGCGTGGACGTGATCGGCGGCAACGTCGCCACGCGCGACGGCGCCCAGTCCCTGGTCGACGCCGGCGCGGACGCCATCAAGGTCGGGGTCGGACCGGGCTCCATCTGTACGACGCGCGTGGTCGCCGGTATCGGCGTCCCGCAGGTCACCGCCATCTACGAGGCCGCGCTGGCCGCCAAGGCGGCCGGGGTCCCGGTCATCGGCGACGGCGGCCTCCAGTACTCCGGCGACATCGCCAAGGCGCTCGTCGCGGGCGCCGACACCGTGATGCTGGGCTCCCTCCTCGCGGGCTGCGAGGAGTCCCCGGGCGAGCTGCTGTTCATCAACGGCAAGCAGTTCAAGTCGTACCGCGGCATGGGCTCGCTGGGCGCCATGCAGTCCCGCGGCGACCGCAAGTCGTTCTCCAAGGACCGCTACTTCCAGGAGGGCGTCGCCTCCGACGAGCAGCTCATCCCGGAGGGCATCGAGGGCCAGGTGCCCTACCGCGGCCCGCTCTCCTCGGTCGTCCACCAGCTCGTCGGCGGTCTGCGCCAGTCGATGTTCTACGTCGGCGGCCGCACCGTCCCGGACCTCCAGGACAACGGCCGGTTCGTCCGGATCACCTCGGCGGGTCTGAAGGAGTCGCACCCGCACGACATCCAGATGACGGTCGAGGCGCCGAACTACAGCCGCCACAAGTGAGCCGCCCACCGCGGCCGGCGAGCCGCGGCGGCACACGCGCGTGAACGTCCGCACAGGGGCGGTCCCGGAGCACCGGGGCCGCCCTTGTCGTGCCCGTCGGCGATACTGGAAGACGCTGAACGCATCAGGGAAAGGCCACACACGTGACTGAGATCGAGATCGGGCGCGGCAAGCGCGGCCGCCGGGCGTACGCCTTCGACGACATCGCCGTCGTCCCCAGCCGCCGTACCCGGGACCCGAAGGAGGTCTCGATCGCCTGGCAGATCGACGCCTACCGTTTCGAGCTGCCCTTCCTGGCCGCCCCCATGGACTCGGTCGTCTCCCCGGCCACCGCGATCCGCATCGGTGAGCTGGGCGGTCTCGGCGTCCTCAACCTGGAAGGTCTGTGGACCCGCCACGAGGACCCGCAGCCGCTGCTCGACGAGGTCGCCGGGCTGGACGCGGAATCGGCGACCCGCCGCCTCCAGGAGATCTACGCCGCCCCCATCAAGGAAGAGCTGATCGGCGCCCGTATCAAGGAGGTGCGCGACTCCGGCGTGGTCACGGCGGCCGCGCTCTCCCCGCAGCGCACCGCCCAGTTCTCCAAGGCCGTGGTGGACGCGGGCGTGGACATCTTCGTCATCCGCGGTACGACGGTGTCGGCCGAGCACGTCTCGGGTTCGCACGAGCCGCTGAACCTGAAGCAGTTCATCTACGAGCTGGACGTCCCGGTGATCGTCGGCGGCTGCGCCACCTACACGGCCGCCCTGCACCTGATGCGCACCGGCGCGGCGGGCGTCCTGGTCGGCTTCGGCGGTGGCGCCGCGCACACCACCCGCAACGTGCTGGGCATCCAGGTCCCGATGGCCACCGCCGTCGCGGACGTGGCGGCGGCCCGCCGTGACTACATGGACGAGTCCGGCGGCCGGTACGTGCACGTCATCGCGGACGGCGGTGTCGGCTGGTCCGGCGACCTGCCCAAGGCCATCGCCTGCGGCGCCGACGCGGTGATGATGGGCTCGCCCCTCGCGCGCGCGACCGACGCGCCGGGCCGCGGCCACCACTGGGGCATGGAGGCGGTCAACGAGGAGCTGCCGCGCGGCAAGAAGGTCGACCTCGGCACGGTCGGCACCATCGAGGAGGTCCTCACCGGCCCGTCCCACACCCCGGACGGCTCGATGAACTTCTTCGGCGCCCTGCGCCGCGCCATGGCCACCACCGGCTACAGCGAGCTGAAGGAGTTCCAGCGCGTCGAGGTGACGGTCGCGGACTCCGTGCACCGCCGCTGACGCCGTACCGCACGCGCGCGTGTACGTGTGAGGGCCCGTCCGTGGGTACGGACGGGCCCTCGTCGTGCGTCGGGTGTCAGGCGACGGCGCCCTTCTTCGCGCCGGAGAACGCGGCGAACGCGCCGAGGCCGAGGAAGACGAAGGACAGCGCGTCGGCCTCCTCGCTCCAGCCCTCGGTGATCAGGTCGAGGTGCTCGGTGAAGATCTCCGTCGCGGAGACCCCGGCGATGTCGGCCATGATGATCCCGATGCCGATGATCTGGCCCAGGTAGACCGCGCCCAGGGCGAGGACCGCGCTCACGACGGGCAGCACCGGGTTGGCGCCGCCGACCTTGCCGGCCGCGAAGCCGACGAGGAGGCCGACACCGACGGCCGCGTAGCCGATCTCGTACTCGGTGGCGCCCACGATGCCGCCGTAGATCCCGGCGGTGACCAGGGCGACCACGAGGGCGGTGAGCAGGCCGAGGACGAGGTTGCCCTGGCGCGGGGCGGCCGGGAACGGCGGCGGTACGGCGCCCGGCTGGGCCGCGAAGGGGTTGCCGCCCGTGACCGGGGCGGGAGCCGGAGCAGGGGCCGGAGCGGCGGTGTCCGCGGCCGGCTGGGCGTACGGGTTGCCGTCGACGGGCTGCGGCTCGGACGGGGACGACGGGGCCGGGGACGGCGGAGCTGACTCGGTCATGACAGATATCCCCCCACGGGACGGACGAGAAGAAGAGAGCGGCGACAGGAGCGACGCGTTCTCGCACACACGTGCGTGCGAGAAGTCGCCGCAGAGTAGCAGGGCATCGCCGCCCTCTTCATCTGTCATTTATCTGCCGTCTTCCGGGCATCCCGCCCGCTCAGAGCCGGTGCGCGGCCCCCGTCGGGGTGGCTCCCCGGGTGTCCAGCAGCAACTGGGCCTTCACGGACAGCCCTTGGAGGTCGTACGTGCGGTGCTGCTGGAGCAGGATCGTCAGATCGGCGTCGGCCGCCGCCTCGTAGTAGGAGTCCGCGCGCGGGACCGGGCGGTCCAGGACGCTCCAGGACGGCACGTGCGGGTCGTGGTAGCTCACCGCGGCGCCCAGCTCCATCAGCCGCATCGCGATCTCGCGCGCGGGGGAGCCCTGCTGGTCGGCGAGGTCGGCCTTGTAGGTCACGCCGAGCAGCAGCACGCGCGCGCCGCGGGCCGACTTGCCGTGCTCGTTGAGGAGGGCGGCGGCGCGCTGGACGACGTAGCGCGGCATCCGGTTGTTGACCTGCTGGGCCAGTTCCACCATGCGCAGCGGGCTGCCGGGCTGGCCGGTGCGGTCCAGCGGGACGGAGTGGCCGCCGACGCCGGGCCCCGGACGGAACGCCTGGAAGCCGAACGGCTTGGTCTCGGCGCAGCGCACGACGTCCCACAGGTCGACGCCGAGGTCGTGGCAGAGGACGGCCATCTCGTTGACCAGCGCCATGTTGACGTGCCGGAAGTTGGTCTCCAGGAGCTGCACGGTCTCGGCCTCCCGCAGGCCCCGCGCGCGGACCACCTTGTCGGTGAGCCGGCCGTAGAACGCTGCCGCCGACTCGGTGCACGCCGGGGTCAGTCCGCCGATGACCTTCGGCGTGTTGGCCGGGGAGTAGGAGCGGCTGCCGGGGTCGACCCGGCTGGGGGAGTAGGCGAGGTGGAAGTCGCGGCCCGCGCGCAGCCCGGACGCCTCCTCCAGCAGCGGCCGCAGCAGCTCCTCCGTCGTCCCCGGGTACACGGGCGACTCCAGGATGACGGTGGTGTGCGGGCGCAGCCGGGCGCCCAGGGTGCGGGCGGCGGCCTCCACCTGGGACAGGTCGAGTCCGCCGTCCGCGTCGCGCGGGGTGGGGGCGCAGATGACGGCGGTGCGCACCCGGCCCAGCTCGGCGGGGTTGGTGGCGTGCCGGAAGCCCCCCGAGAGCATCCGGCGCAGCTCCGCGGGGCTGAGGGAGCCCGCCTCGGGGCCGGTGCCGGTCCGGTAGCCGAGCGTGGGGATGCCGGCGGCGACCGCGGCCTGGGCCAGGGGCAGGCCCAGCGGGCCGAGTCCGATGACGGCGAGATCTGCGGGCATGGCGTGGGCCGTCCTTCCCAATAACCGAAGCGGGACAGGTGCGCAAGCCCTGTGGACAGGACGAGCGAGCGCAATGTCAGACTAGGAGTAAATATGACCGTTATGTGGGATTGATCGGCTGTGTTGATCTGCCGTTTTGATCAGCGGTTTTTTCTGTCGTCCGAAGTTGTCCACAGGCTGGGGGTGCGTGGTGGCTGAAGCGCGGCAACAAGGTCACAATTCTGGGCATGGGTGATACGGGACGGGCCTCGCCCTGACGGGAGGGGCTCGCGTGACGGACAGCGGGAGGCAGCGGTGAGGACAGCGACACTCGGGCCGGCGCAGCGAGCCGAGTCACTGGCGGCCATGGCCGAGCGCGAACTCGACGTGCTGGTGATCGGCGGCGGCGTGGTCGGCGCGGGCACCGCCCTGGACGCCGTCACCCGCGGCCTGTCCACCGGCCTGGTCGAGGCACGCGACTGGGCGTCGGGCACGTCGAGCAGGTCCAGCAAGCTGATCCACGGCGGCCTGCGCTATCTGGAGATGCTCGACTTCGCCCTCGTCCGCGAGGCCCTGAAGGAGCGCGGACTGCTGCTGGAGCGGCTCGCCCCGCACCTGGTCAAGCCGGTGCCCTTCCTCTATCCGCTCCAGCACAAGGGCTGGGAGCGCCTGTACGCGGGTTCGGGCGTCGCGCTCTACGACGCGATGTCCATGGCCCGCGGCCACGGCCGGGGCCTGCCCGCGCACCGCCATCTGAGCCGCCGTCACGCCCTGCGTGTCGCCCCCGCGCTGAGGAAGGACGCCCTGGTCGGCGCGTTGCAGTACTACGACGCGCAGATGGACGACGCCCGGTTCGTCACCACCCTCGTGCGCACCGCCGTGTCCTACGGCGCGAAGGCCGCCAACCGTGCGCGGGTGACCGGCTTCCTGCGCGAGGGCGAGCGGGTCGTGGGCGCGCGCGTGCAGGACGTCGAGGCGGGCGGGGAGTACGAGATCCGCGCCCGGCAGATCGTCAACGCCACCGGTGTGTGGACCGACGACACCCAGGCGATGGTCGGCGAGCGCGGCCAGTTCCACGTCCGCGCCTCCAAGGGCATCCACCTCGTCGTGCCCAGGGACCGCATCAGCTCCACCAGCGGGCTGATCCTGCGCACCGAGAAGTCCGTGCTGTTCGTCATCCCCTGGGGCCGGCACTGGATCATCGGCACGACCGACACCGACTGGGACCTCGACAAGGCCCACCCGGCCGCCTCCAGCGCCGACATCGACTACCTCCTCGAACACGTCAACTCCGTGCTCGCGGTCCCCCTGAGCAGGGACGACGTCGAGGGCGTCTACGCCGGACTCCGCCCGCTGCTGGCCGGCGAGTCGGACGCCACCAGCAAGCTGTCCCGCGAGCACACCGTCGCCCATCCGGTGCCCGGCCTGGTCGTGGTGGCGGGCGGCAAGTACACGACGTACCGGGTGATGGCCAAGGACGCCGTGGACGAGGCGGTGCGCGGACTCGACCAGCGGGTCGCCGACTGCGTCACGGAGGACGTGCCGCTGCTGGGCGCGGAGGGCTACCGCGCGCTGTGGAACGCGCGGGCGCGGATCGCCGCCCGGACCGGACTGCACGTGGTCCGGGTGGAGCACCTGCTGAACCGGTTCGGCTCGATGGCGGAGGAGGTCCTCGACCTCATCGCCGCGGACCCGTCGCTCGGCGAGCCGCTGCCCGCCGCCGACGACTATCTGCGCGCCGAGATCGTGTACGCCGCCTCGCACGAGGGCGCCCGCCACCTGGACGACGTCCTCACCCGGCGCACCCGCATCTCCATCGAGACCTTCGACCGCGGCACCCGCAGCGCCCGCGACGCCGCCGAGCTGATGGCACCGGTACTGGGCTGGGACAAGGACCACGTCGAACGCGAGGTCGCCCACTACGAGAAGCGAGTGGAGGCGGAACGCGAGTCCCAGCTCCAGCCCGACGACCTGACGGCGGACGCGGCGAGACTGGGGGCACCGGACATCGTGCCGCTCTAGTCCCTCAGGTCCAGGTCCGTCGGGTCAGGCTGCCACAAGGCCTAAGGGGTGTGAGGGCAGAACTCGGCGGCGAGCAGGGCCGGTTCGACGTCGGGGTCGGTTATCTCCGTCGTGTTCACCCGGAAGGTGAGGACGTGTCGGCCGTCGAGAGTTGCCGCCGTGCGGACGAAGCTGCCCGGGATGCGGCCGTTGTGACCCCACACCGTGACACCGCACGCGAGTTTCGTGGGGAACAGGCCCATGCCGTACGCGCCGTGCGCGGTGCGGGTGTCGAGCATCTCGTCCAGCTCCCGGGCGGGCAGCAGGGCCCCGCCGAGCAGCGCCGCGTAGAAGCGGTCCAGATCGGCGAGCGTGGTCACCAACTCGCCCGCCGCCCCGGCGACTCGCGGGTCGAGCGCGGTGACATCGCGTCCGTCCTCGTCGTAGGCACGCCCGTGCGGCACCGGCAGGAAGGTGCGGGAACCGGGGAAGGAGGTGCCGGTCAGACCCAGCGGGGCGATCAGCCGGCGCTCGGCCTCGCGGGCGTAGGAGCGGCCGGTGACCTGTTCGACGACCAGGCCGAGCAGGACGTAGTTGGTGTTGGAGTAGGCGAAGCGGCCGGGCTCGGACGGAGGGTGGTCGAGCGCGAGACGGACGGCCTGACGGGCGGTCACCGGTACCGTGCCGCCGGTGTCGCGCGCGAAGTCGTACAGGCCGCTGGTGTGGGTGAGCAGGCCGCGCAGGGTCAGCGCCCGCCCGTCGTTGCCGGCTCCGCGCACCAGGCCCGGCAGATGGGACTCCACCGTGTCGGACAGGGACAGCCGCCGCTCGGCGGCCAGTTGGAGCACCACCGTCGCCACGAAGGTCTTGGTGATGCTGCCCGCCCTGAAGTGGTCGTCCCGGGCGATGCCGGATCCCGCCGCGCCGTAGCGGATTCCGGATTCGTCCTCGGCCAGCAGGGCGGCGGCGGGGGCGCCGCCCCGCGCCACGAGCAGCGGCAGCAGGTCGTCCGGGTGCGGGACCGCACCGGCCCGCGAGGCGGTCCCGGCCAGGCCGAGCAGGACCACGGCCACGGCCGTGGCCAGCAGGTTCCGCCACGACGACGACACGGACGCTCCTTCCTGACCGAGATCCTGAGAGTTCCCGCCGAGTTCCCGCCGGGCTCCCCTCGGTTCCCGGTCGGGTCATCATGCAGGGTGTTCCTGTGGTGCCCGCGGCGGGGTTGGCCGAAGCGTGCTGCACCTTCTGGCCGGAAAGGTCCCTTCCCCGGGGAAAGTGAGGGGCACCCTGGGCGTCGGGCACTTGTCGGGTGAGGGACAATGGAGGCTCTGTCAGGGCGGGTTGCATGAGGGGACGCATGTCGGAGGCGGAGCGGGCGGGGACATCCCGTCAGGACAAGAGCGCACGTCTCCTCGCCGGGCGGTACCGGCTGGGAGACGTACTCGGCCGCGGCGGCATGGGGACGGTGTGGCGCGCCGAGGACGAAACCCTCGGACGCACGGTCGCCGTCAAGGAGCTGCGGTTCCCCGGGAACATCGATGACGACGAGAAGCGCCGGCTGATCACCCGGACGCTGCGCGAGGCCAAGGCCATCGCGCGGATCCGCAACAACAGCGCGGTGACCGTCTTCGACGTGGTCGACGAGGACGACCGGCCGTGGATCGTGATGGAGCTGGTCGAGGGCAAGTCGCTCGCCGAGGTCATCCGCGAGGACGGCGTGCTGGAGCCGAGGCGCGCGGCCGAGGTCGGGCTCGCCATCCTCGACGTGCTGCGCTCGGCGCACCGCGAGGGCATCCTGCACCGTGACGTGAAGCCGTCCAACGTGCTCATCGCCGAGGACGGCCGGGTCGTGCTCACCGACTTCGGCATCGCCCAGGTCGAGGGCGACCCGTCCATCACCTCGACCGGCATGCTCGTCGGCGCGCCGTCGTACATCTCGCCGGAGCGCGCCCGCGGCCACAAGCCGGGCCCCGCGGCCGACCTGTGGTCGCTCGGCGGACTGCTGTACGCCTCGGTGGAGGGCTCGCCCCCCTACGACAAGGGTTCCGCCATCGCCACGCTCACCGCGGTGATGACCGAGCCGCTGGAGGAGCCGAAGAACGCGGGCCCGCTCCGGGACGTCATCTACGGCCTGCTCACCAAGGACCCCGAGCTGCGGCTCGACGACGCCGGTGCCCGCGCCAAGCTCCAGCGGGTGCTGCACGCGCCCGACCCCAAGGACGTCGAGCCGTCGGACGCGACACGGGTCGTCCCCCTGCCCGCGCAGCCCGGCAGCCCCGAGGGGCGCGGCGGTTCGGCCGAGGCGGGCGTGAAGCTGCGCGGGGCGTTGCGCTCCGTGCGCAAGGCCGCCGTGGCGGCGGGCGCGGCGACGACCGCGGCCGCGTCCCGGACCAAGTCGTCCGGCACCGCGTCGACCTCCGCCTCCGCCTCCGTGGGGACGGAGCGGACGCGGAGCGCCGTCGGCGGGACGGCGCCCACGACCACGTCCTCGCCGTCCTCCCCTTCCTCTTCCCCCTCCTCCTCGCCGACGGCTTCTTCTTCGCCGACGGCGGTCAACGGCGCGTCCGGCGGCCGGAGTTCCGGCTGGCCCGTGATGACCCCGCCGGATCTGCCGCCGCGCCAGGTGCCGAGGGCGCCGCTCACCGACGTGGTGCCGAAGCGGACGCTGGTCATCATCGCCGTGGTGGTGGCACTGGCGGTGCTGGGCACCGTGCTGGCCCTCGTCCTGGGCGGCGGTGACGGCGACAACGCCGGCGGCAAGGCGAACGGCGGCGGAGCCAAGACCGTGGCCAGTGGCAGCGCGAGCGCCGACACCAAGGACGACGAGAAGGGCGGCACCGGCACCGACGGTTCCGCCTCGGACGGCTCCGCGACCGGGACCACCCCGGGCGACGACGCCACCGTGGACAGCGGCACCGCCACCAACGGCTCCACCGGCGCGACCGAGGTCTCCGACACCGGGAAGGGCGGGGCCGTCTCGACGTACAAGGGCGGCCAGGGGTACTCGATCGGGCTGCCGGACGGCTGGAAGTTCGAGTCGACGGGCGCGGCGGGCGACCGGTTCACCGGGCCCGACGGACAGAAGCTGCTCGTCGCCTGGACGAGCACGCCCAAGGGCGACCCGGTCGCCGACTGGCGGAGCCAGGAGCGCTACATGACGCGCTCGCAGTACAAGAAGATCCGCATAGAGGCGGTGGACTACCGCGGCTGGAACACGGCCGACTGGGAGTTCACCTACCAGGAGAGCGGCACCAAGTACCGCACCATCGACCGCGGTTTCGTCGTCAGCGACAGCCAGGGGTACGCGCTGATGTACACGGCGAAGGCCGCCGAGTGGGGTTCCGAACTGCGCAAGTCCACCTGGAAGACGCTGACGGAGACCTTCACGCCGAAGAAGTAGCCCTGACCGAGGTGGGTCCGGGTCGCGTGCGCGGCCCGATATCTGGGCATCCCCTCTCCGGTCCTGCCTCCGGCACGTATCGTGAATGGCTGCGAACGAATGTGACCACCAGGTGGCCGGGGGAGGCAACGTGGACGACTATGCGGGTCGGGTGCTCGCCGACCGCTACCGCCTGCCGCTGCCGCCGTCCGACGAGTACGAACTCACCGAGAGCCGCGCCTTCGACACCTACAGCGGACAGGAAGTCCTGGTCCGGCAGGTGCCGTTGCCCGAGGTCGTCGAGGCCGAGGTGCTCGACGCGGAGGGACTGCCCGCCGGTTTCACGGCACGTGAGCGCACGGCGGGTCGGCCCGGGGCCCGCCCGGGAGCCGGCGGCGGACCGCGCAGGCCCGCCGATCCCGTCGTACGGCGGGCCGTCGAGGCGGCCCAGGCCGCCGCGAGCATCCCCGACCACCCCCGGCTCGACCAGGTCTTCGACGTGTTCGCCGAGGGCGGTTCGCTGTGGATAGTCAGCGAGTTGGTGTCCGCGCGGCCGCTCGCCGCGCTGCTCGCCGAGAAGCCGCTGACGCCGTACCGGGCCGCCGAGGTCGCCTCCGACGTGCTGATGGCGCTGCGGGTGCTGCACGCGCACGGCTGGGTGCACCGGAACATCACCGCGCGCACGGTCATGGTCTGCGACGACGGCCGGGTCATGCTGACCGGGCTGGCCGTCGGCGCGGCGGAAGAGGCGCTGTGCGGGTACGACCCGGTCCCGGCGGAGGACAACGACCCGCCCGGAAACGGTGGTTCGGCCCCGCCGAACCCCGCGGGCGGCGCCGCCGATCCCGAGGCGGCCCGGCGCGCGGCCATCGAGGCGCGGGCGGCCGGCGCGCTGCCGCTGCCCGGCGGGGAGCAGCCGGGCGGGCCGTCCGCCGCGGTGGCCCGCAGGGCGGCCGTGGACAGCGGCGAGGACATCCGGGCCGCGCGGGCCGGGGCGATCGCGGCGTACCGCGCGGGCGCGCGGGCCGCGGCCCGGGTCCAGGAGGCACAGAACGGACGCGCCGCCCTGCCGGGGGCCCGCACCCCGCTCGACGACGGCCAGGGCGCCGCCGCGAACGGCGCTGCGGCGAACGGTGCGGCGGCGGGGACGTCGTCGCCGTTCGGGACGCCTCCCGGCCAGATCGCCGACCCGTACGGCGTCCGGGGCGCACCCGGCCGGACGGGCCACGCGCTCCCGCACGCCCCCGCCCCGAACGTCCCCGCCTCCACCGAGGCGTCTTCCGGCACCCGCTGGGACGACCTGGTGGCGGCGGGAGCGGCAGGAGCCGCCGCCGGAGTGGCCCCCGGTTCCGCACCCCAGCAGGCCCCCGTCCCCGCCCCCCGCCGAGGCCCCGCCACCGCCCTCGCCGCCGAGCGGGCGCGGCAGGCGCGGATGGCCGTCGTCGGACCGGTCACCGAGCGGTGGGCGCCCGAGCAGGCCGGCCCGGTGCACGAGAACTGGCAACTGGCCGCCCCCATCGGCCCCGCGACCGACCTGTGGGCGCTCGGCGCGCTGCTCTTCCGGGCCGTACAGGGGCACGCGCCCTACCCGGAGGAGTCCACGGCCGAACTGGTGCAGATGGTCTGCGCCGAGCCGCCCGCCTACGCCGAGGAGTGCGGTTCGCTGCGGCCCGTCGTGGAGTCGCTGCTGCGCCAGGACCCCACCGAGCGGCTGGACTTCGAGGAACTGCGCGGCTGGCTGCGCTCCCTGGTGCGGTCCGCGCCGGAGCCCGAGGCCGGCGCGCACGTGGTCGCCGCGCCGCCCGCCGACCCGAGCCGGTTGCCGATCGTGCGCCGCAAGGGCGAGCTGGTGCGCAGGCGCCGCGCCGCCCGGCTGCCCGCCGCCGGACCGCGCGCGCGGCACAAGCGGGCCCGCCCCGACACGGGCCGCAAGCCGCGCAGTCTCGGCCGCACCCTGCTGCTGCTCATCCTGCTGGTGCTGGCGGCGGCGTTCGCGTACGCCCTGCTGTTCATGCCGAAGGCCGGTGAGGACGGCGCGTCCGGCACCGACGCCACCCAGCGGGCCGGGTCCACCGCCCCGCCGGCCGGTCAGGCGCCCGAGGTGAGCAGCGAACCCCGGCCCGACCAGACCGAGCCGGGCTCGGGGAACGGCGCGTCGGCCTCCTCCGGCACCACCCAGGACGGCACGGAGACGGAGGGTGGCTCCGACGCCGCCGACGGGTTCACCGTCCGTAAGGACGAGGCCGGTTTCCGGATCGCCGTCGCCGACGGCTGGGACCGCACGCCGAAGAACGGCCGCGGCCAGATCGTGTACACGCACGGTGACTTCGAGCTGATCGTCGTACCCGGCCGGGACAGCGCCTCCGCGAACGGCACGGATCCGATGGTGTACCAGCGGGAGAAGGAGAGCGAACTCCAGCCGTACCGTGACTCCAGTTGGGCCACCGCCTCCGGGCTGCGCACCACCACGGTCGGCGAACGCGTCATGGCCGAAGGCCAGTTCACCTGGAACGACGGCGGCCGCGAGCGGTACGTCAGAAACCTGGCGATCCTGCTCGACGGGCGCTATCACGTGGTCCAGGTGCGTGGTCCCGAGGCGGAGCGGGACGAGGTGACGCGGCTGTTCGAACAGGCCGCCGAAAGCTACGAGTACACCGGCTGAACCCATTCCGCCCGCTGGTTCCCGTTAAGCGGCAGAAGCGACAACCGTCACAGTGCGGTCTCCTTGGGACGGCGAAGGTTCCCCGGTGGCGCCGGGGTCCTTACGCTGACCCTGTCAAGAACATTGCGGGGCAACGTGAATCAGATGCAGGGCCGGCTCGTCGCGGGCCGTTACCGGCTGGCCGAGGCCATCGGCAGCGGCGGCATGGGCCGTGTGTGGCGCGCGCACGACGAACTGCTGCACCGGGCCGTCGCGGTGAAGGAGTTGACCGCCGCCCACTACGTCTCCGAGAGCGACCGGGAGCGGCTCCTCGCGCGCACTCAGGCGGAGGCCCGGGCCGCGGCGCGGATCAACCACTCCGCCGTGGTCACCATCCATGACGTGCTCGACCACGACGGCCGCCCATGGATCGTGATGGAGCTGGTCGAGGGCCGTTCGCTGGCCGACGCGGTCACGGAGGACGGCCGGATCGAGCCCGCCGAGGCGGCCCGGATCGGCCTGTGGGTGCTGCGCGCCCTGCGCGCCGCGCACACCGCGGGCGTGCTGCACCGTGACGTCAAGCCGGGCAATGTGCTGCTCGCCGACGACGGCCGGGTCCTCCTCACCGACTTCGGCATCGCCCAGATCGAGGGCGACAGCACCATCACCCGGACCGGTGAGGTCGTCGGCTCGGTGGACTACCTCGCGCCGGAGCGGGTGCGCGGCCAGGACCCCGGCCCGGCCTCCGACCTGTGGGCGCTCGGCGCGACGCTGTACACGGCGGTCGAGGGGCGTTCGCCCTTCCGGCGGACCTCGCCGCTGTCCACGCTCCAGGCCGTGGTCGAGGAGGAGGCCGACGAGACCCGGTACGCCGGGCCGCTCGGCCATGTCATCACCGCCCTGCTCCGCAAGGACCCGGCCACCCGCCCGGCCACCGCCGAGGCCGAACGGCTCCTCGCCGACGCGGCGGAGGGCCGGGGCCCGGGCGGTCCCGGCGGTCCCGGCGGTCCGGGCGGCGCGCAGGTGTTCGTGCCGGCCCAGTACGGCGGCCCGGACACCGCGACGACCGTCCCTGTCGGCCCGGCGGGTCCGGGCGGCCCCGCGGGCCCGGGCGGACAGACACTCGTCGGCCCTCCGCACCACAACGCCCACACCGGCCACCCCGGCCACGCGGGTCCCGGCGGCCCCTCCGCGCACGTCCCCGCGTACGGCGCGCCGCGTACCTCCGCGCGCCCCTCGCGGCGCCGCAGGCTGCGCACCCTGGCCCTGGTGGTCGCCGTGGCCGCGCTGGTCGGCGGCGGCACGGCGGTGGTCCTCCAGCAGTACGGCGCCGGAGGCCGCTCCCACGCCGGAGAGTCCGGCGAGTCCCCGTCCCCCTCCACCTCGGCCGGTGCCTCCGCCTCGGCCTCCGGCACGCCGAGCGATTCGGCCAGCGCCACGCCCACCTCGCAGGACGGTCTGCCGCGCTCGTGGGAGCCGATCACCGACCCGCTCGGGTTCGGTCTCTCGCTGCCGAAGGGCTGGGAGCGCGAGCTGTTCCAGGACGACGGCGACCTCAAGCAGGTCGACTACACCCCCGACGGCGGCGAGCACTTCGTCCGGATCGCCATCGACACCTCGCCCGACTTCGACAGCGCCCACGCCCATCAGCGGGACCTCGAACAGCAGCTCCAGCGGCTGGTCGACTACAAGACGGTGACCCTGGAGGAGAACGTCTACCGCGACCGCGGGGGCTCCGAATGGGAGTACACGTGGACCGCGCTCGCGAAGGACACGGAGTTCCCCGGGCCGCGCCGGGCCATCGAGGAGGCGTACATCGCCCGCGACGGCACGGAGTACATCATCTACATGTCGTCCCCGGCCGAGGACTGGGAGCGGACGGCCGAGCAGTTCCGGTCCGTGCTCCGGAGCTGGCGGGAACCGGGCGCCTCCTGAGGGGGGTTGGCCGGTCGGCGACCCGGAGGCGGGGCGTCCGGTGGGGCATGATGGGCGTATGGGGACCGAGGGGGACGGCGTCCGGATCATCGCGGGCCGCTACCGGCTGGAGACCAGGCTGGGGCGCGGCGGCATGGGCGTGGTCTGGCGTGCCACGGACCAACTGCTGGGACGGCGTGTCGCGGTCAAGGAGCTGATCCAGGACGACACGCTCTCCGCCGAGCAGGCGCGCGGCCGGCGCGACCGGACCCTGCGCGAGGCGCGCGCGGTGGCCCAGCTCAGCCATCCGCACATCATCGTCGTGCACGACGTCGTCGAGGACGGCGAACGGCCGTACATCGTCATGGAGCTGATCGACGGCGGCTCGCTCGCCGACCGGATCGCCGAGCACGGCCCGATCGGCGCGGACGAGGCGGCCCGGATCGGCATCGCGCTGCTGGGCGCGCTGCGCGCCGCGCACGCGGCCGGTGTCCTGCACCGCGACATCAAACCGGCGAACGTCCTGCTGGACGGCGACAACGACCGGGTCGTCCTCACCGACTTCGGGATCGCGCAGGTCTCCGGCGCCACCACGCTCACCGAGACCGGGTCGTTCGTCGGCTCGCCCGAGTACACCGCGCCCGAGCGGATGTCGGGGGCGCGCACCGGGCCCGAGTCCGACCTGTGGTCGCTGGGCGCGCTGCTGTGCACCGCGCTGAGCGGCGAGTCGCCGTTCCGCCGCGACTCGCTGGGCGGCATCCTGCACGCCGTCGTCTTCGCCGACATCCGCACGCCCGAGCAGGCCGCGCCGCTGCTGCCGGTGGTCCGCGGACTGCTGGAGCGCGACCCCGAGCGGCGGTTGGCCGCGGCGGAGGCGGAGCGGCTGCTGCGGGTCTTCCGCGACACGGGGCACACGCCGTCGCCGGTGTCGTCCGGGTACACGCCGACCCGCGAGAACCTGCCCCGTACGGCACCGGAGGCGCCCGCCCGGGAGCGGTCGCCGCGCGGAATGCTGGTGGCCGCGCTGCTGGTCGCCGCGATGGCGGGCGCGGGCGTGTCGGCGGCGGCGCTGCTGGTGAACGGCGACGGGGGCGGCGGCGGTGGCTCGCCCACGAGTTCGGCGTCCCGGGAGCCGACGAGCGCGGTGCCCGGCCCGACGGGGACCGGCTCGCACGGCGGTCCGGCGTCACCGTCCGGCACCGGCGCGTCCTCCTCCACTCCGCGCCCCTCGACCGCCCGTTCCACGACCCCCGGCGCGGCCCCCGCCTCCGACGACCACGCCACCGCACCCTCCGGCTACCGGCTCGCCGTGGACCCCGCCGGGTTCTCCCTGGCCGTCCCGGAGGAGTTCACCCGGGTGCCGCAGGGGGAGCGGGTGTTCTATCTGTCGCCGGGGGAGACCTTCCGGCTCGGCATCAAGATCGCGGACCCGGCGCCCGGCGGCCCCCTCGGCGCGATGGAGCGCGCGGCGGCCAAGGGGCCGGAGAACAACCCGGGTTACCACGACGGCAGGGTCACCGAGACCGAGCACGACGGACACCCGGCGGCGCTGTGGGAGTTCACCTGGGACGGCTTCAGCGCGGCGGAGGGCGCCCGGCACACCTACGACCTGTGCTGGGAGGCGAACGGCAGGCTGTACGACGTGTGGGTGTCGGCGCCGGTCGGCAAGGTGCGGGAGGCGCGGGAGTACTTCGACGTCGCGGTCGGCACGTTCGTGGCCCGGTGACCCGACCGGTCCGGTAAATGGTGCATAAGGAACGTCACGCGTCACGGGTCTGTGACCGGTGGGGCCGCCCGGTGGATACCGGCCTGCCTGGCGCGATATGGATGGAGTCATGAGCCACAACGGGGGAGTCGGCCACGAGCCCGACGACACGACGAGTTTTGTTCTGCAACCGCCGAACGCGCAGCACGCCGTGGCGCAGCCCCCCGTGCCACCCTCCGTGCCACAGCCGCCGGCTCCGCAACACGCCGTGCCGCCGCAGCAGTTCGCGGCGCCCCCCGAGCCCGAGCCCGGCACCGGCCGTCTGATCGCGGGCCGTTACCGGCTGCTCGCCAAGCTCGGCCACGGCGGGATGGGCACCGTATGGCGGGCGAAGGACGAGACGGTGGACCGCGAGGTCGCCGTCAAGGAACCCCGTGTCCCCGACCACCTTCCCGAGCGGGAACGGGCCAACGCCTACGAGCGGATGCGTCGCGAGGCCCGCGCCGCCGCCCGGCTCGACCACCCGGCGGTCGTCAACGTGCACGACGTCGCCGTCGTCGACGGCAAGCCGTGGATCGTGATGGAGCTGGTCCACGGCCGTTCCCTCGGCAGCGCCCTCCAGGAGGGCACGCTCGGCGCGCGCGAGGCCGCCACGATCGGCCTGGAGGTGCTCGGCGCGCTGGAGGCCGCGCACGCGGCGGGCATCCTGCACCGGGACGTCAAGCCGGACAACGTCCTGCTCGGCCGGTACGACCGGGTCGTCCTCACCGACTTCGGGATCGCCCAGATCGAGGGCGAGACCAACCTGACCGACACCGGCGGCTTCGTCGGCTCGCCCGAGTACATCGCCCCGGAGCGGGTGCTGGGCCAGCGTCCCGGCCCGGCGTCCGACCTGTGGTCGCTCGGCGTGGTGCTGTACGCGGCGACGGAGGGCGTGTCGCCGTTCCGCCGCAGCAACACGCCGGCCACCCTCCAGTCCGTCCTGAACGCCGCGCCCGCGCCGCCCGCCGCCGCGCAGGGCCCCCTCGCCGAGGCCGTCAACGGGCTGCTGGAGAAGGACCCGGCGCGCCGCCCCGACGCCGCCCGGGTCCGGGCCCTGCTGACGGCCGCGGCGAACCCGCCCGCACCGGCCCCGGCGCCCACAGAGGTCGTACGGCACGTCGAAGTGCCCGTGGCGCGCCGCCGGCTGGGCCTCAAGGCGTGGCTCGGGCTCGGTGCCGCGGCCGTCGCGGCGGCGGTGACGGCGTACCTGGTGTACGCCGACCCGTTCGCGGGACCGCTGCCGGACGACTGGAAGACGGCCGCCGAGAAGGACGTCACCGCCACCCTCGCCTTCCCCGCCGACTACCAGCGGGCCGTGCCCGAGCGGGACTCCGACGACAGCCACTGGGTCAGCTACACCGACCCCAGCGGCGCGGTGTCCGTGGTGCTGACGGTGGCCCGCAAGGCGGAGGACACCGGCAACGAGATCAAGCCGTCCGCGGCCGCCGAGATGTACGCCGACGACGCCGAGTTCACCGAGCGCGGCAGCTACCGCCTCGACATGCCGAAGGGCGCGAAGACCGAGACCGACGACAACGTCACCTTCGAGGGCCACAAGGCCGCCGCGAACACCGTCCGGTACACCACCGACGACTCCCAGAACCCGCGCCCCCGTGAACTGCGGCTCTTCTACTACAAGTCCTCGGCCGGCGACATGTACAAGCTGACCGTCGCCTACCCGGGCAAGGGCGACTTCACCGAACGCGGCCGGGACGTGGCCCGCACGGCGATCGCCAATCTCCGGATCGACAAGCTGTAGAGGACGGCGTGGGCCGAAGCCCGGCGCACAACGTCCTGATCAGCGGCTTTGTTGCCAGTGAACACTGGCGGCTTGTGTGCGGTCGGTGAATCCCTATTACCGGCGGGTACCCAAAGTCCCTCCGGCGTCATACCCTGCGCGTCATGACCGACTCGCAGGCCCCGGAAAAGACCGGTACCGACCCCGGCACGGGCACCAATCCCCTCGCTCCCGCCCCCGCCGGCGTCCGCACCGCCGCCGACGTCGTCACCCCCCAGCTCGTCGCCCAGCTCACCAAGGGCGTCGTCGGCTCCGGCCGGACCGTGAACCACACGCCGTTCACCGGCGAGGTGCTCGCCGAGCTGCCCGAGTCCACCCCCGAGGACGTGGCGCGGGCGTACGAGGCGGCCCGCGCCGCCCAGGCCGTCTGGGAGCGGATCCCGGTCCGGGAGCGGGCCGCCGTCCTGCTGCGCTTCCACGATCTGGTGCTCGCCCGCCAGGCCGAGGTCCTCGACCTGATCCAACTGGAGACCGGCAAGGCCCGGCTGCACGCCCACGAGGAGGTGCAGGCCGTCGCGGTCGCCGCCCGCCACTACGGGCGCCGGGCCGCCGCCTACCTCCGGCCGAAGCGGCACGCCGGTGCCGTGCCGACCCTGACGAAGGTCACCGAACTGCGCCACCCGCGCGGGGTCGTCGGCCAGATCGCCCCGTGGAACTACCCGCTGGAGCTGTCCGTCGGCGACGCCCTCCCGGCGTTCGTCGCGGGCAACGCGGTCGTCATGAAGCCCGACACGGAGACCTGCCTGACCGCGCTGTGGGCCCGTGACCTGCTCATCGAGGCCGGACTGCCCGCCGGTGTCTTCCAGGTCGTCCTGGGCGAGGGCCCGGTCGTCGGCCCCGAGGTCGTCCGGCACGCCGACTACGTCTCCTTCACCGGCTCCACCCGCACCGGCCGCGAGGTCGCGCAGGGCGCCGCCGCCCGGCTGGTCGGCGTCTCCCTCGAACTCGGCGGCAAGAACGCCATGCTGGTCCTCGACGACGCCGACATCGAGAAGGCCGCCGCGGGCGCCGTCCGCGCCTGCTTCTCCTCCGCCGGCCAGCTCTGCATCTCCATCGAGCGGCTCTACGTCCACGAGTCGGTCGCCGACGCCTTCCTGGAGCGCTTCGCGACCCGCACCAAGGCCATGCGCCTCGGCACCTCCCTCGCCTACGGCGCCGACATGGGATCGCTGGTGGGAGAGCGCCAGTTGGAGACCGTGAAGCGGCACGTCGCCGAGGCGGTCGCCAAGGGCGCGAAGGTCGTCGCCGGCGGGGTGGCCCGCCCGGACATCGGCCCCTACTTCTACGAGCCGACCATCCTCGACGGCGTCGTGGAGCCCATGGCCGTGTGCGCGGAGGAGACCTTCGGCCCCGTCGTCTCGGTCTACCGCTTCTCGACCGACGACGAGGCCGTCGAGCTGGCCAACTCCACGCCGTACGGCCTGAACGCCTCGGTCTGGACGAAGGACGGCCGGCGCGGCGCCGCCGTCGCGGCCCGGCTGCGCACCGGCACGGTCAACGTCAACGAGGGCTACGCCCCGGCCTACGGCAGCGTCCAGTCCCCGATGGGCGGCATGAAGGACTCCGGACTCGGCCGCCGGCACGGCTCCGAGGGCATCCTCAAGTACACCGAGGCCCAGACGGTCGCCCGCCAGCGCCTGCTCCCGATGGCGCCCTCGCTGGGCATGGACGACGAGAAGTACGCGCAGTTCATGAGCCGCAGCCTGAGACTGATGAAGGCGTTCCGGTTCCGGTGAGCGACACCCGCGGCACCCGCAGCACCCGCACGAGACTCGACGAGGAGACACCCGTGCCCCAAGACGCCTACGACTACGACGTGATCGTCGTCGGCTCCGGATTCGGCGGTTCGGTGACCGCCCTGCGCCTGACGGAGAAGGGCTACCGCGTAGGCGTCCTGGAGGCCGGCCGCCGCTGGACCCGCGAGACCCTGCCGAAGAACTCCTGGGACCTCAGGAACTACCTGTGGGCCCCGAAGCTCGGCTGCTACGGCATCCAGCGCATCCATCTGCTCGGCAACGTCATGGTCCTGGCCGGCGCGGGCGTCGGCGGCGGCTCCCTCAACTACGCCAACACCCTCTACGTCCCGCCGAAGCCGTTCTTCGAGGACCCCCAGTGGCGGGACATCACCGACTGGCAGGACGAGCTGAAGCCGTACTACGACCAGGCTCGGCGGATGCTCGGCGTACGGCTCAACCCGACGACCACCCCCTCGGACGTGCACCTGAAGGCGGCCGCCGAGCGCATGGGTGTCGGGGACACCTTCCACATGGCGCCGGTCGGTGTCTTCTTCGGTGACGGCGAGGACGCCGACGGCACGGCGAAGGCGGCGCCCGGCGACACCGTGGCCGACCCCTACTTCGGCGGGGCGGGCCCGTCCCGCAAGGCGTGCACCGAGTGCGGCGAGTGCATGACCGGCTGCCGGCACGGCGCGAAGAACACCCTGAACGAGAACTACCTGTTCCTCGCCGAGCAGGCGGGCGCGGTCGTGCACCCGCTGACGACGGTCGTCTCGGTCACCGACGACTCGCGGGGCGGCTATGCCATCGCCACCCTGCCGACCGACGACCGGCGCAAGGGGCGCGGCCGCACCTTCACGGCCCGCCGGGTCGTCCTGGCGGCCGGCACCTACGGCACCCAGACCCTGCTGCACCGGATGAGGTCGACCGGCCGGCTGCCGTACCTCTCCGACCGGCTCGGCGAGCTGACCCGCACCAACTCCGAGGCCCTGGTGGGCGCCCAGACCGACGACCGCCGCTACCGCAGGGCGACCGGCGCGGCGAAGGTCGACTTCACCCGCGGTGTCGCCATCACGTCGTCCGTCCACCCGGACGAGAACACCCACATCGAGCCGGTGCGCTACGGCAAGGGCTCCAACTCGATGGGCGGTCTGTCGATCCTCCAGGTGCCGTACGCGGAGGGCTCCTCGCGGGTGGCCGGCTGGCTGGCCAACGCGGCCCGCCACCCCCTGCTGATGCTGCGCTCGCTGTCCAACCGGCGCTGGTCGGAGCGGACCATCATCGGCCTGGTGATGCAGTCGCTGGACAACTCGCTGACGACGTATCTGAAACCGTCCGGCGTCGGCAAGGGCCTGCTCACCGCACGTCAGGGCCACGGCGCGCCCAACCCCAAGCAGATCAGGGCCGCCTCCGAGGCCGCCACCGCGATCGCCGCCGACATCAACGGCTTCGCCGGCTCCAACGTGGGCGAGCTGATGGGCACCCCGCTCACCGCGCACTTCCTGGGCGGCTGTCCGATCGGCGACTCCCGCGAGTCGGGCGTCATCGACCCGTACCACCGGCTGTACGGCCATCCCGGGATCTCGGTGGTGGACGGCGCCGCGGTCTCCGCGAACCTGGGCGTGAACCCGTCGCTGACCATCACCGCGCAGGCCGAGCGCGCGATGTCGTACTGGCCGAACAAGGGCGAGGAGGATCCGCGCCCGGCGCAGGGGGAGCCGTACGAGCGGCTGCGGCCGGTGGAGCCGGCCGAACCGGCGGTCCCGGCGGACGCCTTCGGCGCGCTGCGGCTGCCGTTCCTGGGGATGCCGGCGGTGCCGCCGAAGGAGTGACACCGGTGGCCCGGTGACGACACGACGAAGGGACCTGCGCCCCCCTCCGAGCGCAGGTCCCTTCGTCATGCCGTTCAAGTCGTGTTCCGTCGGCCTTGGCGGAGACGGAAGTGGTCCTTGTTCCGGTATTCGGTAGGTGTGACCGGCGAAGTCCCCGGGGAGTTGCGTCGTCCTCACAGATTCTTTATGTGAGGTGGGTCACATCGAGAGGGGTCCGGGTGGGACAGGGGTTCCGGGCATGACGAAGGGCCCCGTGGGACGGATCCACGGGGCCCTTCTTCACCGTCAGCACCGGCGTCAGGGCAGCGCCGGTGCCTGGGAGCGGCGCCGGGGGGTTGCGCCGCTGGACTCATGTATCGGGGGGCGGGGTTGGTGTGCATCGTGCTGGATGTGGACGGTCCCCGCAACCGTTCGGTCCAGCCCTGGATGCATTTCTGCGGTGTCAGCCGGTCGGCCCCGGGCGTCCCCGAGGCCGGCCGTTCTCTCTGGTGACCGGGCTGCTGTCCCCTGCCGTCCGGTCACGTGCTGGAGCGAGGTCCCACGGCGCACGGCACGATCCGTACGCCTCAACGCTCCAGTGATCCACGCGTGGTTCTTCCGGGCCCGCACCTGGCTGGAACGGACACCGGGACCAACGAAGCGTGCCGGGGGCGGTCACGCGCCGTACGGGTGAGAGGAGGACCGAACTCAGATGCGACCGCGGCACAGTTCGAGCAGCGTCAGGGCGAGCGCGGTGCCGGGCTTGCCCAGCGCGTCCCGGTAGTGGCCGAGGACCTCCATCTCGCGGGAGAGGTTCACCCGCCGGCCGCCGGAGGTGATCCGGGCCTCCTGGATCACGGCGGAGACGGCGGTCCGCTCCTGGATCAGACCGATGATCCGGTCGTCGAGCGCGTCGATGCGCTCACGGGCACCGGTGATCACCTCGGCCGCCTCGGGGGTACGGGCGCCGGTCACGTCGGTCGCGGTCATGGGGGCTCCTCTTCGGATTCGGGTGAGGCCGCCCCGGAGCGAGAAGGTCCGCGAACGACAGGCGCCCCGGACCTTGTCGGCCCGGGGCGCCTGGGAAGTCGCTCGTCAGTTGCTCAAGCAGCACGACCATGGCAGCCGGTGGGCCGGATGCCATAGGTAAAGAGGAAGGCCGGGTGCGTGAGCATGCGGCCAGTATGCCGTGGTGTCCCCGGGTGTCCAAGACGGTTCGGATCGTGAGACGGCTTCGGCCCCGAGGAGCCTGCCCGGCGCCCGGTAGACTCGGCCCCACACACACCTCGCTCACCGCCGGAAGGCAACCCGTGTCATCAGCGACCCCCGCCGCCCCCGACACCGTCCTGGTCGTCGACTTCGGCGCGCAGTACGCCCAGCTCATCGCCCGTCGGGTCCGCGAGGCCCGGGTCTACAGCGAGATCGTGCCGAGCACCATGCCGGTCGAGGAGATGCTCGCCAAGAACCCGGCGGCGATCATCCTCTCCGGCGGCCCCTCGTCGGTGTACGAGGAGGGCGCGCCCCGTCTGGACCGCTCGATCTTCGAGGCCGGCGTCCCCGTCTTCGGCATGTGCTACGGCTTCCAGCTCATGGCCCAGAGCCTCGGCGGCACCGTCGACAACACCGGCGCCCGCGAGTACGGCCGCACCGATCTGCACGTCTCCCGGACGTCCTCCACCCTCTTCGAGGGCACCCCCGCCGAGCAGGCGGTCTGGATGTCGCACGGCGACGCCTGCTCCGCCGCCCCCGAGGGCTTCACCGTCAGCGCCTCCACGGACGTCGTCCCGGTCGCCGCCTTCGAGAACGACGAGAAGAAGCTCTACGGCGTCCAGTACCACCCCGAGGTCCTGCACTCCACGTACGGCCAGCAGGTCCTGGAGCACTTCCTCTACCGGGGCGCGGGCCTGACCCCCGACTGGACCACCGGCAATGTGATCGACGAGCAGATCGCCGCGATCCGCGAGCTGGTCGGCGACCGGCGCGCCATCTGCGGTCTGTCCGGCGGTGTCGACTCCGCGGTGGCCGCGGCCCTCGTGCAGAAGGCCATCGGCTCCCAGCTCACCTGCGTCTACGTCGACCACGGTCTGATGCGCAAGGGCGAGACCGAGCAGGTCGAGAAGGACTTCGTCGCCGCGACGGGCGTCCAGCTCAAGGTCGTCGACGCCGAGGAGCGGTTCCTCACCGCCCTCAAGGGGGTCTCCGACCCCGAGGAGAAGCGGAAGATCATCGGCCGCGAGTTCATCCGCGTCTTCGAGCAGGCCCAGGCCGAGATCATCGCCGACGAGGGCCCGGCGGTCGAGTTCCTCGTCCAGGGCACCCTCTACCCCGACGTGGTGGAGTCCGGCGGCGGCACCGGCACCGCCAACATCAAGTCCCACCACAACGTCGGCGGCCTCCCCGAGGACCTCGAGTTCAAGCTCATCGAGCCGCTGCGCAAGCTGTTCAAGGACGAGGTCCGGATGGTCGGCCAGGAACTGGGCCTGCCCGAGGAGATCGTCCAGCGCCAGCCCTTCCCCGGCCCCGGCCTCGGCATCCGCATCGTCGGCGAGGTCACCAAGGAGCGCCTCGACCTCCTGCGCGACGCCGACGCCATCGCCCGCGAGGAACTGACGGCCGCCGGACTCGACCGCGAGATCTGGCAGTGCCCGGTGGTCCTCCTCGCCGACGTCCGCAGCGTCGGCGTCCAGGGCGACGGCCGCACCTACGGCCACCCGATCGTGCTGCGCCCGGTCTCCTCCGAGGACGCCATGACCGCCGACTGGTCACGGCTGCCGTACGACGTCCTGGCGAAGATCTCCACCCGGATCACCAACGAGGTGCGGGACGTCAACCGCGTCGTCGTCGACGTGACCTCGAAGCCGCCGGGCACCATCGAGTGGGAGTAGGTCTCCCTTTTGAGGCTCAGGTCCGTTTGAGGGTGCGCACCGGCTCTCCGGGCTTCCAGACCTGGGTGACCAGGTACGTCTCGTCCTCGACGTAGGTCCGTACGACCTCCGTCAGCTCGGTGCGGAAGAGGTGGAACGGCTCCGGCGGTTCCACCTCTTTCCTGTACGCCGCCTTGGCCGCCGGGTCCGTCACCTCCACCGCCCGGCCGCCGATCCGTACGTCCCCGCCGCCCATCGTGGTGCCCTCGCCCGGGTTGGCCTGGAGCGCGAACCGCGGATCGCGGCGCAGATCGAGCGCCTTCAGCGAGTCCGGCATCATCCCGAGCCACACCTCCCCGCCGAGGAAACGGACCTCGATGCCCGAGGTGCGCGGCGAGCCGTCCCGGCGCAGGGTCGCGAGGACATGGTGGGTGTACGCGCCGAAGCGCTGCTCGACGGTCGTCGCGAGATCGGTTTCGGCTGCGGCGAAGGCCGCCCATGTCGATGCCATGCACCGAGTCTGACCCCGATACCCGACATCTCCTGTCGCCATTTTGGCGCGATCTTGTGTGGTGTCGCGGTGCCGGACGTCATCGTTGCATAACAAGCCTGTTCTCCTGCGCTGACCGACGGTAACTTCCGCCCGTACACCCACCCAGTGCTGGAGGACCGATGCACGGGCCCACGCCGCCTGCCCCGCTGCCCACCGATCGGCTGGAGTTCGCCATGCCGCCGATGCACGACTCGGTGGAGGACGAGCGCCGGCACCGCAAGGAACGCCTGGCGGGCGCCGTGCGTCTGTTCGGGCGGATGGGCTTCGAGGACGGCGTCTCCGGTCACATCACCGCCCGCGACCCCGACTTCAGCGACTGCTTCTGGGTCAACCCGTTCGGCATGCCCTTCAAGCACGTCACCGTCAGTGACCTGGTGCTGGTCAACTCCGAGGGACAGGTCGTCGAGGGCCGCTACCACGTCAACCAGGCCGCCTTCACCGTCCACTCCCAGGTCCACGCGGCCCGCCCGGACGTCGTCGCCGTCGCCCACTGCCACTCGGTGCACGGCCGCGCCCTCGCCGCCCTCGGCGAACTGCTGGACCCCATCACCCAGGAGAGCTGCGCCTTCTACGAGGACGTGGCGCTGTACGACGCCTACACCGGCGTCGCCGTGGACGCCGAGGAGGGCCGGCGCATCGCCCGGGTGCTCGGCTCCCGCAAGGCGCTGGTGCTGCGCAACCACGGGCTGCTGACCGTCGGGGACTCGGTGGACGCGGCGGCCTGGTGGTTCCTGTCCATGGAGCGTTCCAGCCAGGTCCAGCTAACGGCCCGCGCGGCCGGCCGCCCGGTCCTGATCGACCACAAGGCGGCGGTCGCCACCCGGGAGCAGTTGGGCGGCGACCTGGTGGCCTGGATCAACTACCAGCCCCTGTGGCAGGACATCAGCCGCAGTGAGCCGGATCTGCTGAGCTGAGCCGTACGGGCTCAGCCGAACTGCTTCCTGGACCACCGGTGGCCGAGGACGGTGAGGGCCGCACACCAGACCAGGGCGATCCAGCCGTTGTGACCGATCTCCGTGCCGAGGAGGAGTCCGCGCAGGGTCTCGATGGCGGGGGTGAAGGGCTGGTACTCGGCGACCGGCCGGAACCAGCCCGGCATGCTCTCCAGCGGCACGAAGGCGCTGGATATCAGGGGCAGCAGGATCAGCGGCATGGCGCTGTTGCTCGCCGCTTCCGCGTTCGGGCTGCCCATCCCCATGCCGACCGCGATCCAGGTGAACGCCAGCGCGAACAGCGCGAGCAGTCCGAAGGCCGCGAGCCATTCCAGGACGGTGGCGTCCGTGGAGCGGAAGCCCATGGCGACCCCGATCGCGCCGACCAGGACGACGCTCGCGAGCGCCCGGATCACACTGCCCGCGACATGGCCGAACAGGACGGACCCGCGGTGGATGGCCATGGTGCGGAAGCGGGCGATGATCCCCTCGTTCATGTCGGTGGCCACGGACACCGCGGTGCCGACCGTGGTCGAGCCGATCGTCATGAGCAGGATGCCGGGGACGAGATAGGCGAGGTAGGCGGAGCGGCCCGCGCCGCCGCTCATGGTGCCGCCGAAGACGTAGACGAACAGCAGCAGGAGCATGACCGGCGTGAGCAGCAGGTTGAGGGTGAGGGAGGGGTAGCGGCGGGCGTGCAGGAGGTTGCGCCGCAGCATGGTGGAGGAGTCGCGGATCGCGAGGGCCAGGGTGCTCATCGTGCGGACTCCTTGGGGTGGTCGGGGCGGCCGGGGACGGTGGCGTCGCCGGTGAGGGCGAAGAAGACGTCGTCCAGGTCGGGGGTGTGCACGGTCAGTTCGGCGGCCTCCACGCCGGCGGCGTCGAGCCGGTCCAGGAGCGAGCGCAGGGCGCGCTGGCTGCCGTCGCTGGGGAGCCGGAGGGCGAGGGCCTCGTCGTCGCGGGTGACGGCTTGCGGTGCGGTGCCTGCTTGCGGTGCGGTGCCTGCTTGTAGTGCGGTGCCGGCTTGCAGTGCGGTGGTGGCGCTGCGGTAGGCGGCGGGGTCGGTGAAGCGGAGCCGGACATGGCCGCCGGGGACGAGCCGCTTGAGTTCGTCGGCGCTGCCCTGCGCGGCGATCCGGCCGCCGTCGAGGACGGCGATCCGGTCGGCGAGCTGATCGGCCTCCTCCAGGTACTGGGTGGTGAGGAAGACGGTGACCCCGCCCGCGACCAGCTCGCGGATGATCTGCCACATGGTGTGACGGGAGCGGGGGTCGAGACCGGTGGTCGGCTCGTCGAGGAAGATGATCCGCGGGTCGCCGACCAGGGTCATGGCGATGTCGAGACGGCGTTTCATGCCCCCGGAGTAGGTGGCGGCGGGCTTTCCGGCGGCCTCGGTGAGGTCGAAGCGCTCCAGCAGTCCGGCGGCGACCCGCCGTCCCTCGGGCCGGGACAGATGGTGCAGGTCGGCCATGAGGAGCATGTTCTCCTCGCCGGTGATCAGACCGTCGACGGCGGAGAACTGCCCGGTGACACCGATCGCGGCGCGGACCGCCTGCGGCTCGGCGGCGAGGTCGTGGCCCGCGACCCGGGCCCGGCCTCCGTCGGCGGTGACGAGCGTGGAGAGGATCTGCACGGCGGTGGTCTTGCCGGCGCCGTTCGGTCCCAGCAGCGCGAAGACCGTGCCTCGCCGGACGGTCAGGTCGACGCCGTCCAGGACGGTCTTGTCGCCATAGGACTTGCGCAGGCCGTGCGCCTCGATGGCCGGGTCGGTGCCGGTCGGGTCGGTCATGACAGGTGCCCCCTCAGGTGTGTGTCGGTCGGTGGATCACAGGCTGTGGGCCGTGATGTCGCCGTGGGCGGTGGTGGCGTGGACGGTGAGCGCGGCGGCGGTGCCCTCGGTGTTCGTCAGCGCGTTGCGGATCCGGCCGTGGGTGGTGCCGGCGTCCAGGGAGGCGGAGACGCCGCGGGCGGCGCCGACCGAGATGTCGCCCTGCGTGGTGCGGAGCGTGACGGTGCCCCCGGTGGCCTCGGCGATCCGGATGTCGCCCTGCTGGGTGCTGATGTGCGCGGGTCCGCCGAGGCGGCCGACCGTGACGTCCCCGGCCTGCACGGTGAGGCGGGCGCCCGTGGTCTCGTCCAGCTTGACCTGGCCGTGGGCGCCGTCGAAGGTGACCTCCCCGAGCCGCCCGACCCCCCGGAACCCGGCGCCGGCCGACGTGGCCTCGACGCGGGAGCCGGCGGGCAGGCGCACGGTCACCTCGACCGATCCGGCCGGGCCGAGGATCCGGCTCCTCGCCGGTGCCGTGGCCGTGACCCGCAGGACGCCGTCGGCGTACTCGACGGTCGTCCGCCCGGCCAGCTCCACGTCCCGGTTCTTGGCGGGGTTCAGGGGCCGGACCTCGACGGTGGTGTCATCGCGGTCGGCGGCGATGACCCGCACCTCTCCGGCCTGGACGTCGAGGACGGCGGAGATGGGGGCGGGGGTTGCGAACTGCTGCATCGCGTTCTCCTCTGACTCACTGTTTTCTGTTTCTGATAGAGGAAAAGCTACGTTGCGTTCATGAAACTGGCAACGAACTTATTGCGCTGGATCGCAGTATTCGCAGGTAGATTGAGTGAATTCATTGCAATGAACTCGACCTTAATGCAATGAAGGTCAGCCCGTTCGTTGCAATGAAATGCCGTCGAACGCTATGCTGACGCCGCCGAGGGCCACCGGGCCCCTCGAAGGGCACGCACGGAGGAGGCCGCGATGCCGGGAGGCAGGCTCACCCAGCAGGAACGCCGGGAGATCGCGCTGGGACTGGCCGACGGCCTCGCCTACGCCGAGATCGCCCGACGCCTCGACCGGCCGACCTCCACGATCACCCGCGAGGTGCTGCGCAACGGCGGACCCACCGCCTACCGCGCCGACCTGGCCCACCGGGCCACCGAACGCCGCGCCCACCGCCGCCGACAGCCCGCCCCGCGCGGGACCGGGGCGCCCGAGCAGGCGTACGGGCGGGACGCCGAGGCCGTGCGCGCCTACGAGGAGACGCTCACCACCGTCATGACGGCCTCCGGCATGCCGTCGATGATGGCGCGCGTCCTGGCCTGTCTCACCCTCACCGACACCGGCAGCCTCACCGCGTCCGAACTCGTTCAGCGCCTCCAGGTGAGCCCGGCGTCCGTGTCCAAGGCGATCGCGTTCCTGGAGAGCCAGGGCCTCGTCCGCCGGGAACGCGACGAACGCCGCCGTGACCGCTATGTCGTCGACGACGACGTCTGGTACCAGTCGATGATGGCCAGCGCCCGGTCCATCGCCCAACTCGTCGAGACGGCGCGGGAGGGCGTCCAGGTCTTCGTCCCCGGCACCCCGGCCGCCGTCCGGCTGGAGAACATCGCCCGCTTCCTCGACTTCGTCTCCGAGAGCACGGCCCGCGCCGCGGAACAGGCCCGCGAGATCCTCCGCACCAGGCCCGCGACGGATGCCACCTAGAGCGTGTCTCTTTGATGGGCTGATCAGTTGATCGGATGTGCCTGTCCGGTTAGTGATCACTGATGCGATGTGGGACCGGATCGAGCCGCTGATGCCGGCGGATCCGGTCCGTGGACGACGGTGGGCCGACCACCGCCGCACCCTCGAAGCCATCGCGTGGAAGTACCGCACCTGCTCACCCTGGCGCGACCTGCCAGAAGAGCTCGGCTCCTTTCAAACCGCGCACAAACGCCTGATCAGGTGGGCCAGGGACGGCACATGGGAACGGGTTTTTGCGGCGGTCCTTGCAGGAGCGGACGCCGATGACGACCTGGGCTGGACAGTCTCGGTGGACTCCACCGTCTGCCGGGCTCACCAGCATTCGGCCGGAGCCAGGAAAAAGGGGCGCCCGGCCGATCCGAGCCCGAGGACCATGCACTTGGACGCTCCCGCGGTGGCTTGAGCACGAAGGTCCACCTGGCCAGTGACAGCCGGGCCCGGCCTCTGTCCATCCACGTCACCGCGGGCCAGGCCGGTGACGCGCCGGCCTTCGAGGCGGTCATGGCCGGGATCCGGATCCCGCGGAGCGGACTCGGCAGACCAAGAACCCGCCCCACAGTCGTCCTTGCGGATCGCGCCTACTCTTCCCGCGCGATCCGTGGACACCTCCGTCGACGTGGCATCCGCGCGGTCATTCCGCAGCCCGCCGATCAGATCGGCCACCGCCTCCGGCGAGGACGCGCCGGAGGTCGCCCGCCCGGTTTCGACGCCGAGACATACAAGGAACGCAATGCCGTCGAGCGGTGCATCGCTCGGATCAAGCAGTGGCGGGGCCTTGCGATGAGGACGGACAAGCTTGCTGTCGCATATCAGGCCGCACTACACCTGGCCGCCATCCTCATCTGGGCACGCAGGTGAGAGGAAACCGACGTGAGCCGGTCTACTGGAGGTCTGTGCTCGGTTGGCGGCGCCAGTCCCATCCGGGATAACGGTCCACCAGCGTGAGGAAGGCGCTCGACTGCAGGATCTCGTGGTGGTTGGTGTCGACAAGACCGTCTACGTCGGGCAGGACATCGCGGAGGAATGCACGGGCCGCGTCCATTGACTGGCACGACACATAGACCGCGTACGGATCGCCGATCCGGGTCCTCACCTGCTCAAGTTCCTCTGGCTCGTAATCCGCGAGGATCCCGCCCGAGAGGTCGATGCAGTACGAGTACCCGTGCTGGTGCAGCCTTTCATCGCCCGTCACGGGATCATGCACGAGCTCAAAGGAACGGATTCGCCCTTCAAGTGACGGGCGTCGCTCCGCGGAGACAAGGATGATCACAGATGGCCAGGACACTCGTCTACCTCCCCGCGCGACGGTAGCCGAGCCGTCCCCTCGGGTCGCCAGATTTTTCGTCCGGAGGGGAGGGCTCTTCGCCAAGGAGACAGGCCCTAGTCGGTTGCCGCTCAGACCGTGCGGAAGCCGCGCAGTATCACGGACTTCGTCCGGGTGAACTCCTCGTCCGTGAGCACCCCGTCGCGATGCAGCTCACCCAACTCCCGCAGCCGGCGCAGCAGTACGTCGTGATGGTCGGCCTGCGCGGGCACGGACGCGGGGCGCCGCCGAGGCCGCGTACCGTCCGGCGGATCCGCCGGACGGGTCCGTTCCGTGCGGGCGGAGGGGTGCGGCAGCCGCGCGGTCACCGCCGTCGCCACCAGGGCGGTGAGCAGATCCCGGCGCACATTGCCCCACAGGTCCAGGGCGTACGGATCCTTCTCCGGCGGCAGCTTCGAGAACACCGTCTCCCGGGTCGCGAACCGCAGGAAGCCGTCCTCGTAGCCGGAGTTGGGCAGCCACTCCACATGCACCAGGTCCGCCACGGCGATGACGCGCGGCCCCGTCGCCCGCTTCACCCGGTCCGAGGTGTCGGCCCAGTCGATCCGCACCTGCGTCCCGTCGAACGAGACCCTGCCGTCGGAGGAACGGACCGACACCGGCACCGGAGGACCGGGCAGCAGATAGGTGCCGGCCGGCTCCTTGGGGACGCCGTCGAGCAGCAGCGCGTGCCGGATCTCCTCGGCCACGTACTCGGCGACCCCGGCCCGGTCCACGTCCACGGCCAGCCGGTAGGGATCCGCCGCGTCGGGCAGCCGTCCGCCCGTCGCCTGGAGCAGCGGGTCGGCGCCCTCCCGCAGCCGCATCCGCAGCCGCCCCCGCCTGCGTTCGGGCTCGTAGACGACCCCGGCGACCGCCTCCAGCGGCACCGCGATCTCCCCGTACGACTGCCGGAACAGCGGCACGGAACGGTGGAGTCCCGGCGTGATCCGGACCGTCGTGCCGTCGAAGGCCCAGGTCCCGTCCCGCTGGATGATCTCGGCCATACGGAAATTCTCGCAGCCGGGTCAACACGGCCCGCCCGACATCACCCGCGCTGACCGGACCTGCCGAGGGCGGGAGGTGTGCGGTAGGGCACAATTCGCTGACATCAAAGGGGAGTTGTCCATACGACGGCGGCCGGGATCCCGAACAGGTTCCACACAGGCCGCCGTCCGTTCGGGTCATGGGGAAGGCAGGCGTCGGACGTGGCGGTGCAGGAGGCGAGACAGGGTGCGGGTCCGGGAGCGGGTCCGGGCCCGCACGAGGGCGGCTGCACCTGCGGGGACTGTCCGCACGGTGCCCGCGCGGGACACCGGCGCGCGGTCGCCGAATTCCTGCTCAAGCGCGACGAGTTCGCGGCCGGGCAGGGCCTTCCGGCCGCCGTCGCCCACTCGGCCTCGGCCTCCCGCCAGTGGGTCTCCGAGGAACTCACCCAGTCCGCCGAACTCGTCGCCGACCGCGGCCGCGCCGAGGGCGAGGCATGGCTCGGCCGCCTCTGGGTCCGCACCGCCGGCACGGTGTGGGCAGCCGTGGTCACCCTGCTGCTGGTCCAGGCCCTGACCGCGATCGGCGCCGGCTGGAGCAGCGCCCGCACCGCCGGACTCCTTGCCGCCCTCGTCGTCGCCGGTGCGCTCACCGCCGCCTCCTGGTTCCACCGCGCCCGCGGCGGCGCACTCGCCCCCGTCATCGGCGAGGACAACCGACTGTCCACCTCCCGTGCGGTCGCCGCGTCCTGGGTCCTCCTCGTCGCCTACGCCGTCCTGGTCCTCGTCGGCCGGCTCGCCGCCGCCTCAGGTCCCGCCGAACGCGACGCCCTGATCTCCGGCCTCGACCTCGCCCGCGGCGCCGGCGTGGTGACGGTCCTCGCCGTGGTCTGCGGCATCGCCGTCCTGGTGCGCCGCGTGGTCGGACTGCGGGTGTTCGGCCAGCGGCTCCAGAAGGTCCGCGCGCACCGCCCCCGCGCCGCCGACCTGCTCACCGACGACTCCGGCCGCGGCACCTTCGCCGACATCCAGTACGTCGTGATCAGCGCCGTCGCCCTGGTCTTCGCCGCGGTCCGGCTCGCCCGCCGCCCCGACCAGCTCCCCGACCTGCCCTGGGGCCTCGCGGTCGTGGTCCTCGTCTCGGCCGCGACCTACCTCGCCGGGAAGTACGCGGAGGGTGGCCGCCCCGTCATCCTCTCCGTCGTCCGCTCCCGCGAGGCCGGTGACCTCGACGCCCCGATCCGCACCGGCGACGACATCGAGATCCGCGGCGCCGGATTCGTCCCGCCCGGCGCCCAGACCGCCGACCGGCTCTCCCGCATGGTCGTCCGTATCGGCCCCGTCCATGTCCATGTCCCGCTCGTCCCGGTCACCGGTGGCTTCAGCAACCCGAGCGACGCCCTCCTCACCGTCCCCGTCCCCGCCGACGTGGAACCCGGCCGGGTCGAGGTCCAGGTCGTCACCGCGGCCGGCGTCGAGACGAACCGGTACGCCATCGACGTCACCGAGTGACAGTTGCCGTTGCCGTTGCCGTTGCCGTTGCCGTTGCCGTGACTGTGGCTCGGTCGGCCCGGCCCGGCCGGCCTGCTCCGGGCGCGGACGGTTGAGCGCTGTTCTCGTTCGGTACGTATGGTCTGTTGAGGGTTCCCCCCACCACGGCGGGCGAGAGGCGGCTCGGGCGATGACTCACGGCATGAGAAGTGACACGTACTCTCCCTATCCCGACGGCGGCGGCCGGGACTGGCGGGACACCGCCACCCGGTACGCCCTGCTTCCCCTGCGGATCTTCCTCGGCGTCACCTTCATCTACGCCGGTCTCGACAAACTCACGGACAGCGCCTTCATGAAGGACGGCGGCGCCGGCTCCATCGGCGACACCATGCGCGCCGTCCGTGACTCCTCGGCCATCCCGGCCCTGGTCGACCTGGCCCTGAAGAACCCCGTCGGCTTCGGCTACGCCATCGCCCTCGGCGAACTCGCCGTCGGCATCGGCGCCCTGGTGGGTCTGCTGACCCGCCTCGCCGCCCTCGGCGGGGCGCTGATCTCGCTCAGCCTCTGGCTGACCGTGAGCTGGTCCGCCGAGCCCTACTACTACGGCAACGACCTCCCCTACCTCATGGCCTGGATCCCCCTGATCCTCGCGGGCGCCCCCGTCCTCTCCCTGGACGCGGCCTGGCGCCGAAGGCGCCGGGAGCGCGTGGAGGGCCTGACGTAACCCGAGCCGGTCCGGCGGGGCGGGGCGGGACTGCCGGTCCTGGTCCCGACCCCGGTTCCGGCCCTGGCCCCGGCCCCCGTATCCGGTCAGTACGGCGAGTCCGGGTCCCCGGCCCCGGTCGGTATGTGCCGACCGGGGCCGGGGCCATGCCCACCGGGGTCACCCTGCCCGCCGCGCCCGCCGCGCCCGCCGTGACTTCCATGCCTGCCGGGGTCACCGCGTCCGCCATGACCTTCGTGGCCACCGAGCCCGACATGACCCCCTGGCCCGCCATGACCCCCGTGCCCGCCACGGCCACCGTGTCTCCCGTGCCCGCCGTGTCCGGCGCGTACCGCGTGGGCCACCACGCCCGCCGCGCCGCCCAGGCAGAGGCCGCCCACGACCATCGGGATCACCGCGAACCACGGCACCTCCCACAGGCCGCCCGCGTCCCCCGCGTAGGCGACGCCCGCGAGGACGAGGAAGCCACCGGCGACCAGCCGTCCCGGCTGGAACTCATGACGCAGCACGGCTCACCTCCACCTGTCCGACGCCGACATGGAGGTCCAGGTCGAGCGTCCCGCCGTCGTTGCTGTCCTTGCCGCCTTCTCTGTCCGACTGCGGCGGCAGGGTCGTCTCCTTCTGCCGGCCCGGCTGAACGTCCACGTCCTTCTTGTTGTCGCCCGGGAGCCGGATGTCGCCCAGGCCCACGTCGATGCTCAGCTTCACGGTCGCGTCCGGCGGCACGATCACCCGCAGCCGGCCCAGCCCCACCTCGGCGCTGGTGCGTGCCGTCTGCCCCTTCGCCAGGTCCAGCCCGGACAGGTCCAACGTGGCGTCCCCGGTGCCCAGGTCGTACGACTCCCGTACGTCCGCCACCGCCACCGGACGCCAGGTCCGGTCGACCCAGTCGGTGCCGACGTCCTTGGGCAGGGCCGACGACGCCGCGAGCAGGGCCGCTGTGACGATCGCCAGGAACACCGACCCCGCTCCCGTCCGCCCGAGGAACGAGCTGACCGCGATGCCGAG
This sequence comes from Streptomyces sp. CAI-85, assembly GCF_013363615.1. Lineage (NCBI taxonomy): Bacteria > Bacillati > Actinomycetota > Actinomycetes > Kitasatosporales > Streptomycetaceae > Streptomyces > Streptomyces sp. CAI-85. The sequence goes on from NZ_JAANNX010000032.1 coordinate 42,684, forward strand.
GCCGAACACCGCGAGCGCCGACGCCAGACCGGCCTGGAGGCTGGTGCCGAGCGGCTGGTGGTCCCAGGTCAGCCGGGTGGCGGCGAAGCCCACGGCGAGGGCGAACAGGAAGACCCACCCGCCGATCCAGCGGGGCCCGGCCGCCCGGCGCGAGGGTCCGGGCGGGGCGGGTATGTCCTCGGGCAGGCCGTGACCGGTCAGGTCGACCCGGATGCCTGCTTCGAAGGCCCGGCCACGATAGTCCCGGGGGCCCCACAGATAGCCGGTGCCGCCGTCGTGCGTGCCGTCCTTGACGATGGGGTCGCGCCACCAGGACGGGTAGGCCGTCGGCGCCGGCGGTGCCTGGGCCTCCGGCGGGGCGTCGGCGACGGCCTGTGCGGCGAGGGGGTCGGGCGCCGAGGAGTCCCGGTGCCGCGACCAGTACCCGGCGCCCGCGAGGAGCAGGGAGAGGACGACGGCGAAGGTCAGCACCCCGCCGTTCTTCAGCATCGACAGGAACACCCCGCAGCCGACCAGCGCGAACAGCACGGCCGCGAGGGCCTGGCCGTCGACCCGGCCGGTCAGCAGTCTGCGCACCTCGTTCTGGTCGTCGTCGGAGTAGGGGACGAGCAGCCAGGCGAAGCCGTAGAAGATGAGGCCGATGCCGCCGGTCGCGGAGAGCACGGCGAGGGTGATCCGGAAGATCACCGGATCCATGTCGCACTGCCGCCCGAGTCCCGCGCACACGCCCGCGATCATCTTGTGCCGCCGGTCGCGCCGGAATCTGGCCGGCGGAGCGGGGGAGGTGCCCTCCGTCATACCCGGGGCACCGGGGTCGTCCGTCGAGCCCGGCCCCGCACCGGAGCCCGGACCCGCCTGGTACTCCCTCGCCATCGCGGCGCCGATCGCGGCCTCGGCCGCGGTCATCCCGACGCCGTTCTGCGTGTCCTTCACCGCCCCCGCCGCTCCTGTCCTTGTCTCTGTATTGGTGTCTGTGTCTGTACCGGTGTCTGCGTCCGGCTCTGAGCTTGTGTCTGCGCCTGCGTCCGTGTTCTCACCCGCGGCGCCGGGCGTGCCGGTCGACGGGGTGTCCCCGTCGGGCACGGAGTCCTCGGCGTGCTGGTGATCTGCCATGCGTCCATGGTGGCGGTCGAACGGCCCCGGCGGCAGTCGGGACGACCCTGGTCGGACCCTGATATCCGCCCCGAGCCCGCACCCGGGAGGCGTTCGCCCCGCGGCGGGGCCGAAGATCAGGGGCGTCTCGGGGGCGAACCCTGATGCCCGGGCCGGACGGCTGTGTGAGCATCGTTGGCATGCCGGAAGCCGCAGCAGCGCCACTCGTCGAACCGCGGCCGCCGCGCAAGCTCTACCGCAGCAGTGACGGACGCTGGCTGGGTGGTGTGGCGCGGGGGCTCGCCGGGCATCTCGGCCTGCCCGTCGTGTGGGTGCGGCTCGTGTTCGTGGGCCTGTTCATGGCCGACGGCCTCGGTGCCCTGCTGTACGCGGCCTTCTGGTTCTTCGTGCCGCTCGGCGTCGGCGGGGTGGGCGGCCAGAGGCCGCCGTCCCTCGTCTCCACCGAGACCGCGCCCGACGGCCGCCGCAGACTCGTCGCGCGCAAGCCGGACAAGGGGCAGATCGTCGCCCTGCTCCTCATGGTCGTCGTCGCGATGGTCTTCGTCGGCAATGTGAACCTGGGCAGCGGGGCCAAGGCGTACCTCCTGCCCGCCGTCCTGGTCGGCGCCGGTGTCGCCCTGGTCTGGCGGCAGGCGGACAACGCCCGGCGGGCCCGCTGGGTCGCGGCCGGCCGAAGACGCCGGACGCTCACGCTCCTGCGGGCCGTGGGCGGAGTCCTCCTGGTCACCGCCGGTGTCTCCGGCATCTTCGTCCTCCAGGGCTCCGCGGCACATCTCGGCTCGGTGCTCCAGGCGGCGCTCGCCGTGCTCGTCGGGATCACGCTGCTCGCCGGGCCGTATCTGGTCCGGATGACCCAGGACCTCTCCGAGGAGCGGCTGATGCGCATCCGCGCCCAGGAGCGCGCCGAGGTCGCGGCACACGTCCACGACTCGGTGCTGCACACCCTGACCCTGATCCAGCGCAACGCGGAGAACGCGAGCGAGGTGCGCCGTCTCGCCCGCGCCCAGGAGCGCGACCTGCGCACCTGGCTCTACAAACCCGAGGGCACCGGCAAGGACGAGGAGGACGAGCCGGCCACGGTCGCCGACGCGGTCCGGCGCAACGCGGCGGAGGTCGAGGACAAGCACGGCGTCCCGATCGAGGTGGTGGTCGTGGGCGACTGCCCGCTCGACGAGAGGGTCGGCGCACAGATGCAGGCCGCGCGCGAAGCAATGGTGAACGCCGCCAAGTACGGTGGCGAGGGCGGCGCGGTGCAGGTCTACGCCGAAGTCGAGGGCAGGACGGTCTTCGTGTCCGTCAGGGACCGCGGCCCCGGCTTCGACCTCGACGCGATACCCGCCGACCGGATGGGCGTCAGAGAATCGATCATCGGCCGCATGGAGCGCAACGGCGGCACGGCGCGGCTGCGGGCGGTCCCCGGCGGCGGCACCGAGGTCGAGCTGGAGATGGAGAGGGCGGAGAACACGTCATGAGCGACCCGACCGAGGCGACGGGACCCACCGAGGCGACCGGGGCGACCGGGGCGGCCGAATCGACCGGATCGACCGAGGAGATCGGCACGACAGGAGCGGCCGGGGCGGCCGGGACCGGCGCGGGCGACGGCGGGAGCGGGCGCCGGGTGCGGGTGGTCCTCGTCGACGACCACCGGATGTTCCGCACCGGCGTGCAGGCGGAGATCGGCCGGACCGAGGAGACGGGCGTGGAGGTGGTCGGGGAGGCGGCGGACGTCGACCAGGCGGTCACCGTCATCACCGCGACCCGTCCCGAGGTGGTCCTCCTCGACGTCCATCTGCCGGGCGGCGGCGGGGTCGAAGTGCTGCGCCGCTGTGCCGGGTTGACGGGGGACGCCGAGCAGCCGGTGCGGTTCCTCGCCCTGTCCGTCTCGGACGCGGCGGAGGATGTGATCGGGGTGATCCGGGGCGGCGCCCGGGGCTATGTCACCAAGACGATCACCGGCACCGACCTGGTCGACTCGATCTTCCGGGTGCAGGAGGGCGACGCGGTGTTCTCGCCGCGCCTCGCCGGGTTCGTCCTGGACGCCTTCGCCTCCACGGACGCGCCCCCGGTCGACGAGGACCTGGACCGTCTCACGCAGCGCGAGCGCGAGGTGCTGCGCCTCATCGCCCGCGGGTACGCGTACAAGGAGATCGCCCGGCAGCTCTACATCTCGGTGAAGACGGTCGAGTCGCATGTCTCGGCGGTGCTGCGCAAGCTCCAGTTGTCCAACCGTCATGAGCTGACCCGCTGGGCGACGGCACGGCGCCTGGTGTGAGCGCGGGCGCCCTCCCGGCCGCTCTCACACGACGCGCGTGGCCCCGGCGAAGGGCATCTCGCTGATCGGTGCCACCCGGACCGGCGCCGAGGGGTTGGGGGCGTGGATCATCCGGCCGTCGCCGATGTAGATGCCGACGTGGGTGATGCCGGAGTAGAAGAACACCAGGTCCCCGGGGAGCAGTTCGGAGCGGGAGACCCGTCGGCCGGCGTCGATCTGGGCGTAGGTGGTGCGGGGCAGGGAGATCCCGGCCGATCGGTAGGCGGCCAGGGCGAGCCCCGAGCAGTCGAAGGCGTTCGGCCCGGTCGCGCCCCAGACGTACGGGCTGCCGAGTTTGGAGTAGGCGTAGGAGACGGCGGCCGCGGCGCGGGCGGTGGGCGCGCCCGCGGTGGAGCCGGGCGTCCGGAGGGTGTCGCGGGCGCCCGTCGTGGCCCGGGAGGCGCGGGTGCCGGTGCCGCCGCCGGTCGCGGTGGAGCCCGTGACGCGGGCCCGGTCCGCCTCGGTCAGCCGGGACAGCAGCGTGCGGGCCGCGTCCAGCTTGCCGGTGATCGTCGCCTTGTGCTTCTTCAGTTCGGCCTGGCGGGTTCTGAGCGTGGTGAGTTCGAGGCGGGCGAAGCCCCGCAGTTGCTCGATCTCGCGGAGCTGCCGGCGGACCCGGCTGACGGCGGCCGACTGGCGGTCACCGGCGCGTTCGGCGAAGGCGGCGCCGTCCAGATAGCCGTCGGGGTCGTCGGAGAGCGCCAGTTGGACGGCGGGGCCGAGCCCGCCGTCGCGGTACTGCGCGGCCGCCATCGAACCCAGCTTCTCGCGGGCCGAGTTGAGGCGTTCCTCCTTGCGGGCCGCCTCGTCGCGCAGGGACTTCAGGCGCTGCTCGGCGGCGGTGGCCTTCTCGTGGGCGCCGTTGTACTTCTCGGTGGCTTCCTCCGCCTCCCGGTACAGCCGGTCCACCTTGGCCTTGACCTGCGCGGGTGTCAGATTCGGCTCGGCCTGTCCGGTCCCGTCGAAGGCGGTCGCCGTCGCCGCCCCGGCAAGGGCGAGCGTGAACGCCGTACGGGCCTTGTGGCCGCCGAATGAGCGCTGTCGGGGCTTTCGGTGCACTGCCACGTGGGACTTGCACGTCCTTTCGTCCGACCGCCTCGTCCGCGTGGCCCGGCGGCGGACCGAAGGGGGATCGGCCCGGCCGGTCGGCGGGCCGCGGCCCCGGATCCGGGGCCGTCGTGTGAGCGGACGGACGGCCCGGGGGGCTGCGGCTGACGCGTCCGGCGACGGCCCGCACAGGGGGAGCCGGCCGCCGCCGGACTTTCTCGGCGGTGGTGGCCGACTGCCGCCCCTGGCCCGGGCGGCGGTGGGGAGCCGGTCACCTGGGGGAGGACGCTAGGCCCGTTTGTGTCGGGTCGGTAACGCGATGTGCGGAAGTGGCATGAGGGGGCCGCCGGATGACCGTTTCCGACCGGGGAGGCGAACAGGAGCGGTCGGCTTCGCGTGGCGCGTTGACCGAAGCGACCGTTCGAGGACGCTCCGGAGCGGCGGGCTGCTATGGAAGCCGCATATATGCGTGTGCGTGTCCGTGTCCGTGCAGCACGGTTCAGCGCGGCCGCGCGGCCCCGATCGTCGCGCGGGCCGCCAGGGCCGCCGCCACCGCGACCGCCAGCCACACCGCCACCGCGACCCACAGCAGTACCTCCCCGGGCCGCTTCGGCCAGTCGATGCCGAGGGCGGGGACGGCGGACAGCAGCGCCGCCGCCGTCATCCCCATCGGGAAGACCGTCGCCCAGCGGCGCACGTCGAAGCGCGGACGCGGCCGGACGATCTCGGCGACGAGCAGGACGACGTACCAGCCCAGTGCGAGGACCAGCAGGGCGATGGTCACCGTGCGCAGGACGTGCTCGTCGTCGACGTTCCACAGGTACATCTGCGGGCTGTCGGCCGCGATGAGCTTCGTGCCCGCGAGCGCCGAGATGGCGAGCGCCCCGCCCGCCACCCACTGGTCCCCGGCGCCCTCGGTCACCTGCCGCGGGTCGAAGCGCGCCAGCATCAGCACGTAGAGGACCAGCCCCAGCCAGAACAGCACCAGCGCGGCGTGCGCCAGCCACTCCGTCAGTTCCTCCGCGGCCAGGGTCGCCGCCAGCACCGCGAGCCCCTCGGTGGCCACACAGCACAGGAAGACCGCCCCGGGCATCCGCCGCGTCCAGTGCCGCATGACGCGCAGCAGCAGTACCGGCCACAGGACCGCCGCGACCGCCAGCAGCGCCGCGGCCGGGACCGGCCAGCCCAGCGTCGACAGGCGGGTCCCGAGGACGGTCGTGGCGGCCACGGCGGTCAGCCCGCCCGGTGTCGACGCCTCCGACAGCCAGCGTTCGCGCTCCCGCACCAGCCGGAGGACGAAGTCCGCGGCCAGCCCCACCCAGCCGGCGCCGGCCAGCGCCAGCATCACGCGCGACAGGCCCTCGTGGCCGGCCAGGTGCAGGGCGATCGACAGGATGCCGGTCGCCATCACGGCGGCCCCGGCCGCCGGGGGACGCTCCGCCCACCAGGCACGAAGGGCGGGACCGGCGGGACCGGAGGAGGGCGCGGGGGAGGGGGAGCCGGGCATGGAGCCGATGCTAGGGAGTGAGCGGCGCCGTGAGCGGGGGCACGCGCGCGGGGGCGGCGAAAAACCGGCATACGCGCGCGTACCGCCGGAAAGCGGCGCACGCGCGTGTGCGGTGCGTCAGGCCGGCCGGACCACGCTGTGGATCGCCGACTCGCCGTCGTAGTAGACCGACTCCTCGCGCACGTACGTGCCCGGCTTCGGGGCGTGGATCATCATGCCGTTGCCTATGTAGATGCCGACATGGCTGACGCCCTCGTAGAAGAACACCAGGTCACCGGGGCGGGCGTCGGCGAGGGAGACGGTGGTGCCGAAGGTCACCTGGTCGTAGGTGGTGCGCGGCAGGGTGACCCCGGCGGCCTTCCAGGCGGCCTGGGTCAGGCCGGAGCAGTCGTAGGAGCCGGGGCCGGTCGCGCCCCAGACGTACGGCTTGCCGATCTGCGCGCGGGCGAAGGCGAGCGCCTTCTCGGCCTTGGTGGAGACCGTGCCGCCGCCCGGAGAGGACGAGGACGTGGGGGAGGGGGACGGGGACGGCGTGCCCGTGTCCGTGGCCGGCGCGGTGGCCGCCTGCCGCTGGGCCAGTTCCGCCGCCTTGCGCGCGGCCTCCTCCTGGCGCTGTCGCTCGATCGCCGCCAGCCGGGCCTGCTCCTGGGCGGTCAGCCGGGACAGCAGCTCGCGCGCGGTGGCGAGCTTCTTCTGGACGGTCGCCTTGGCGGTCTTCAGCTCGCGCTGGGTGTCGGTGAGCGCGGCGAGACCCTCACCGGCCTCCTGGCGCTTCCGCATCGTCGTCGACTGCTCGGTGACGTAGTCGTCGACCATGCTCTTCTGACGTTCGGTCAGGCGTCCCATGAGCTGGGCCTGGTCGAAGTAGTCCTGCGGGGTGTCGGCGAGCAGGAAGGTCGCCGTGTCCGGCGCGGCGGCTCCGGTGCGGTACTGGGCGGCGGCGAAGGAACCCAGCTCCTCGCGCGCCTCGTTGAGGTTCTGGGTGCGCCGGGCGACGTCGTCGAGGAGACCGGCGACGCGCTTGCGCTGGGTGGTCGTCCTCTCCTTGGCGGCGTTGTACTTCTCGGTCGCCGACTCGGCCTGGCGGTAGAGGTCGCCGACCTTCTTCTCGACCTCCTCCAGGCTCGGGGTGCCGTCGTCCGAGGAGGGGGCGGCGTTCGCCGACTGGGAGAACAGGGCCACGGACGTGAGGGCGGCGGTGGCGAGGGCGGGTGTGCGGATGCCCGCCACGCGCGGACCGGAGGCACGCCGTGGCTTGCGGTGCTGCGACGCCAAAGGAGGCGACTCCTTCCATCGTCCGCCTACCGGGTTAGCTGTCGGGTTCGGGCGGGTGGTTCGGAAGGGTTGCCCTACGGCCTGTCCCCGCGCAGGGCGGGGAGTGGGGCCGATTCACCCCGGAGTTTCGGTGGGTCCCCGGCTCCGGGCGCCGTGCGGAAGGGGCGTGGCCGGACTCGGCGGAGGCCGCGCGGCCCGGCGAGGTTCGCCGGTGGAGGTCGTACGGCCTGTTCGGCACCGTAGCCAACGTGTGTGGCCCTTGTGAAGGTTGATGGGTGATATGTCCGATACATTTTCGTGACCTGAGGAAAAGTGCCCCCGCTCGATCACGGGTCGTGATAAGGCCGCCCCGGAAGGTGAGTGGCGGGATGTTTCGGGGACCGGGACCGGTTGTCAGTGGCGCCCCCTAGACTCGGAGAGCGATGAGCAGCCTCTTTGACGACAGCTTCCTGGCGGACCTCCAGGGCCCCCGCGCCCATGAGGAGGAGCCCCCGCCGCCGCCCGAGGACGATCACTCTCCGGAGCACCTTCCGGAGGATCTGTTCGGCGGGAAGTTCGACACGCCCCCGGACCGGGACGCCCACTACCGCGACGGCGCCCCGCGCCCGGTGCTGGACGCGGCGGCCCTCCTGGACGGGCTGAACGACAACCAGCGCGCGGCCGTCGTGCACGCCGGCACCCCGCTGCTCATCGTGGCCGGCGCCGGCTCCGGCAAGACGCGCGTGCTCACCCACCGCATCGCCCACCTGCTCGCCGAGCGCCAGGTCCACCCGGGCCAGATCCTCGCGATCACCTTCACCAACAAGGCCGCGGGCGAGATGAAGGAGCGCGTCGAGCAGCTCGTCGGCCCGCGCGCGAACGCGATGTGGGTGATGACGTTCCACAGCGCGTGCGTGCGGATCCTGCGGCGCGAGTCGAAGAAGCTCGGCTTCACCTCCTCCTTCTCGATCTACGACGCCGCCGACTCCAAGCGTCTGATGGCGCTCGTCTGCCGCGATCTGGACCTCGACCCCAAGCGCTACCCGCCCAAGTCCTTCAGCGCCAAGATCAGCAACCTGAAGAACGAGCTGATCGACGAGGAGGACTTCGCGGCCCAAGCCACTGACGGTTTCGAGAAGACCCTCGCCCAGGCGTACGCGATGTACCAGTCGCGGCTGCGCGAGGCCAACGCCCTCGACTTCGACGACCTGATCATGACGACGGTCAATCTGCTGCGCGCCTTCCCCGATGTCGCCGAGCACTACCGCCGCCGCTTCCGGCATGTCCTGGTCGACGAGTACCAGGACACCAACCACGCCCAGTACGCCCTGGTCAGGGAGCTGGTCGGCACCTCCGAGCACCCCGTCGACGTCCCTCCGAACGAGTTCGACGTGCCGCCGGCCGAGCTGTGCGTCGTGGGTGACGCCGACCAGTCGATCTACGCCTTCCGGGGCGCGACGATCCGCAACATCCTCCAGTTCGAGGAGGACTACCCGGACGCGACGACGATCCTGCTGGAGCAGAACTACCGCTCCACGCAGACCATCCTGTCCGCCGCCAACGCGGTCATCGAGCGCAACGAGTCCCGCCGCCCCAAGAACCTGTGGACCAACGCGGGCGCGGGCGCGCGCATCACCGGCTATGTCGCCGACACCGAGCACGACGAGGCGCAGTTCGTCGCCGACGAGATAGACCGCCTCACGGACGCGGGCGACGCCAAGGCCGGTGACGTCGCGGTCTTCTACCGCACCAACGCCCAGTCCCGTGTCTTCGAAGAGGTCTTCATCCGCGTCGGCCTGCCCTACAAGGTCGTCGGCGGGGTCCGCTTCTACGAGCGCAAGGAGGTCCGGGACGTCCTCGCCTATCTGCGGGTCCTTGCCAACCCGGAGGACTCCGTCCCGCTGCGCCGCATCCTCAACGTGCCCAAGCGCGGCATCGGCGAGCGCGCCGAGGCGATGATCGACGCGCTCTCCCAGCGGGAGAAGATCAGCTTCCCGCAGGCGCTCAAGCGCGTCGACGAGGCGTACGGCATGGCCGCGCGCTCCACCAACGCCGTGAAGCGGTTCAACGTCCTGATGGACGAGCTGCGCACGATCGTCGAGTCCGGCGCCGGCCCCGCCACCGTCCTGGAGGCCGTGCTCGAACGCACCGGCTACCTCGCCGAGTTGCAGGCGTCCACCGACCCGCAGGACGAGACCCGCATCGAGAACCTCCAGGAACTCGCCGCCGTGGCCCTGGAGTTCGAGCAGGAGTCGGGTGAGGGCGAGGAGACCGGCTCGCTCTCCGACTTCCTGGAGCGGGTCGCGCTGGTCGCCGACTCCGACCAGATCCCCGACGAGGACGAGGACGGCTCGGGCGTCATCACCCTGATGACCCTGCACACCGCCAAGGGCCTGGAGTTCCCGGTCGTCTTCCTCACCGGCATGGAGGACGGCGTCTTCCCGCACATGCGCGCCCTCGGCCAGACCAAGGAGCTGGAGGAGGAACGCCGACTGGCCTACGTCGGCATCACCCGCGCGCGGGAGCGGCTCTACCTCACCCGCTCCACGCTGCGCAGCGCCTGGGGCCAGCCGTCGTACAACCCGCCCTCCCGGTTCCTGGAGGAGATCCCGGGCACGCACGTGGACTGGAAGCGGACGGGCGCGGCCGCGCCGGTGTCCTCCGGGCCGGTGTCCGGGGTCGCGGCCTCGCTGTCCTCGTCCCGCTCGCGCTCCTCGGCCTCCGGCGCGTCGGGTTTCGCGACGCGCCGGGGCGCGGCGGAGAAGCCGGTGGTCGCGCTGTCCGTCGGCGACCGGGTCACTCACGACCAGTTCGGACTGGGCACGGTCGTCGGGGTGAAGGGCACGGGCGCCAACGCCGAGGCCACGATCGACTTCGGCGACACCAAGCCGAAGCGGCTGCTGCTGCGGTACGCGCCGGTCGAGAAGCTGTGACGACGACGGGAACGGCCCCCGCCTCGACGGACGAGGAGCGGGGGCCGGACCGGAGTGTCGAAAGGTCCTACGTCGGGTCGAGTCCGTGGCTGCGCAGCCACGACAGCGGGTCTATGGCCGAACCGCCGGCCGGCCGGACCTCGAAGTGCAGGTGCGGGCCGGTGGAGTTGCCGGAGTTGCCGGAGTACGCGACCGGATCGCCGGCCTTCACCGTCGTACCGGAGGCGACGCGGTAGCTGGAGAGGTGGCAGTACCAGGTCTCCGTGCCGTCCTTCGCCGTCACGATCAGCATGTTGCCGTAGGCGCTGTTCCACTGGGTGCGGACGGTGCCGTCGGTCGCCGCCACCACCGAAGTGCCGTAGGCCACGGGGAAGTCGATGCCGGTGTGCTGGGACATCCAGTTGATGCCCGCCTGGCCGTAGTAGGCGCTCAGTCCGCGCTGGGCGACCGGAAGGGCGTACTTGGGGCGCAGCCGCTCCTTGCGGGCGGCCTCGGCGGCGGCCTTCTTCTTCTCGGCCTCCTGCTGCGCCTTGAGGTCGATGCGCTCCTGGGTACGGCTGACCCGGTCGCCGAAGTCGTCGGCCTCGGCGCTCAGCGTCTCGAGCTGGGCGTCGAGCTTGTTGTTGGCGGCGGACGGCTTCACGGGCTGCGCGTCGGCGGCGGAGGCCGTGGTGTCCTTGTCGTCACTGCCGCCGAGCGGTGCGACCGAGGCGGCGGCGATACCGGCGACGCCCATCACACAGGCCGAGGGGACGGCGACGGTCAGCAGCGCGGAGCGCTTCGCGGGCGGCCTGCGACGGGAACGGCTCGCGCCGCGGGCGGCGACCCGGGAGGAGGGCACGAAGACCGGCTCCTCCTGGTCGTCGAGCAGGGGCCGCTCGGAGACGGCGGGCAGCTCGCCGGTGGCCGTCGACTCCTCGTCGCCGTCGGCGGGTTCGTCATGGCCGACCTGGTCGAAGGTGGCGGTGGCCTGCTGATCGAAGGGGACCTCGGCCGGCTGGTCGTACGCGTCGGCGGCCGCGGTGTGCTCGTCGCCGTCGGTGTTCCACTGCGTGGCGTCGTAGGCACCGGTGTCGAAGGTCTGCGTGCCCCATTCCCACTGCTGGGTCGGGTCGGCGGGGTGCGACTGGTCGGGCCGGCTCCAGGAGTTCTCCTGGAGGGCGTCCGCTCCCTGGAAGGGATATCCCCAGCCGCTGGTGTCGGTCGTCGTGCCCTGCGGCGGGATCACGGCCGGCTGCTGTCCGGCGGCGGACCAGCCGCTCATGTCGTAGCCGCCGGTGTCGTAGACCGCCTGGTGACCCGCGTAGGGGTCGTAGTCCAGGGTCTGGTGGCCGCCGGTGTTCCACTGGGCGCCGTCGTACCCGCCGGTGGCGGAGCCGTCCGCGGGGAGGCTGCCGAAGAGGGGGTCGGCCGTGAAGTGGCCTGTGGCGTAACCGTGTTCGTACGTGGTGAAGCCGTCGTACTGGGCTTCCGCTTGCGCGCCGTACGGCGACGTGTAGTGCGCCGGGTCGGCGTCGGAAGCCGGGGCCGGGGCGGTCGTGCTCCCCGACGGGTGACGGTCGTTCACCAACTTCTCTTTCGCCGACAACAGGGGCTGCCAGAGCAGTGCGGTGACTGTACCCGGCGGTATGCGGGCGCGACAATCTTCCGCAGGTTTCGTGCCCGGGGGAAAGGGGCATTCGGCCCTGATTCGGGGGAGGGCGGGCACGGATTTTGGCCCTATGTTCGAAGAGTGTTCGAGGTTTTGGGGGCCTGGAGCGGTCCTGAGGCGGTCTGAGCCGGGTGTGATTCGGCTCTGGGGCGGCTCTGGGCCGGCTGTGCGTGGGCCTTGAGGCGTCAGGCGACCGTCAGTCCGCCGGCGGCCGGGGCGGTTTCGGCGTCCTCGGGCGCGGCGTCGAGGGCCTGCCGTATCCCCGTCGCGACGGCCGGATGGACGGGCAGGGCGAGATGCCCGATCCCGGTCACCCGGATGTTCTCCGCCAGCAGATCGGGGTGGTCCACGCAGGCGGACTCCAACGGGTCCATCAGATGGTCGAGGTCGCTCCAGAAGCTGACGAAACGGGTCCGGCAGCCCGGTGCGGGCCGGGACAGCTCCTCGATCAGCGCCGAGCCGGGCCGCATCTGGCGCACGATCGGATGAGCGTTGGCCAGCGGCGCGACCCGGGTGCCGGAGTGCGGGGTGCCGAGGGTGACCAGCGTCCGCACCCGCACGTCACCGCCCAGCCGCTGCGCGTAGTAGCGGGCGATCAGACCGCCGAGGCTGTGCCCGACCACGTCCACCCGGCTGCTGCCGGTGCGCGTACAGATCTCCTCGATGTGCCGGCCGAGCAACTCGGCGGCGGTCCGGATGTCGCAGGTCAGCGGGGAGTAGTTGAGCGACTCCACCCGGTGCCTGCCGTGCTGGGCGAGGCTGCGGCGCAGCAGGACGAACACGGAACGGTTGTCGATGAAGCCGTGCAGCAGGACCACCGGGGGCGGGGCCTGGGTGGGCAGCGGCACGGGACCGTCCCCGCCGTCGGCGCTTGTCGTACCGCCCGTGCCCGGGTCGTCGGTGGAGGCCGCGGCCCTGCGCTCCTGGATGATGCCCGACGGATAGAGGAGGAGGTGGCCGGCGAGGATCGCGATCTCCAGGGCCGTCGCCTTCAGGAGCGTCGCGGAGAGCCCGGCCAGTCTGAGCGGCACGGCGGGCAGGCCCGGCAGGTTCGGAAGCAGTCGCTGACACAAGGGGAGAAGGGGCTCCAGCGCCCGGGTGACCTGCATGGCCGACCTCCTGTCGGCACGCGGACGACTGCTCCGTCCCCCGTGTGCCCTCGTGGAAGTCGCGACGCAGACCGACGAGGGGCGCGGCCGGCCCGCCCTGCGGTCCGGTCGTACCGATGCCGGTGCGCCGTACCACCGCGTCGCGCGGCCTGCGGCGCGGCGGTACGGCGACCTCGTGCGGCTCCCGTGTGCGGCTGCTCCCCCGTGGCGCGGGGGGACAGTGCGCGGTGAAGTTGTCCCATCGTGTGATTTCCCCCTCGGTCGGCACCACGAAACTGCCGGTTGCGGGATGCTGGAGATAACGTTCGTTCACTCCCCCGGGCGGTGTGGCGCGGGGTGGCCGGGCCATCGAGGATGGACGGAGTCGCTTCATGGAAGCAGTGACATGGAGGCAGTGATGGGTGTGGCAGCCGGTCCGATCCGCGTGGTGGTCGCCAAGCCGGGGCTCGACGGCCATGATCGCGGGGCCAAGGTGATCGCGCGGGCGCTGCGCGACGCCGGTATGGAGGTCATCTACACCGGTCTCCACCAGACCCCCGAGCAGATCGTCGACACCGCGATCCAGGAGGACGCCGACGCGATCGGTCTCTCCATCCTCTCCGGGGCGCACAACACGCTCTTCGCCGCCGTGATCGAGCTGCTCCAGGAGCGGGACGCGGCGGACATCCTCGTCTTCGGCGGCGGCATCATCCCCGAGGCGGACATCGCGCCGCTGAAGGAGAAGGGCGTCGCGGAGATCTTCACCCCGGGGGCGACCACGGCGTCCATCGTGGACTGGGTCCGGACGAACGTCAGGCAGCCGGCCGGGGCGTGACCCCCGGCAGCGGCAGCGGGCCCGCGGGGCCGAACTCCGCTCTCATCACCGCCCGCAGCCGCAGCGTCGACCCCAGCCGCTGGAACGCCTCCGCCCAGTAGCTCCCGGCGCCCGGAGAGGCGTCCTCCGGTTCGTCGGGCACGGCCAGCAGACCGTCCAGCCGGGACGCCTCCGACGGATCCAGACAGCGTTCGGCGAGCCCCATCACCCCGCTGAAGCTCCACGGGTAACTCCCGGCGTCCCGCGCGATGTTGAGCGCGTCCACCACCGACCGTCCGAGCGGCTCGGCCCACGGCACCGCGCACACCCCGAGCAGTTGGAACGCCTCCGACAGCCCGTGCGCCGCGATGAACCCGGCCACCCAGGCCGCCCGCTCGCCCACCGGCAGCGTGCCCAGCAGCTTCGCCCGCTCGGCGAGGGAGACCGCGCCGGGACCGCCCGCCCCCGGCGCCGACGGCGCTCCGAGCAGCGCCCGCGACCAGTCGGCGTCCCGCTGCCGGACGGCCGCCCGGCACCACGCCGCGTGCAGCTCGCCCAGCCAGTCGTCCGCCACCGGCAGCGCCAGGATCTCGCGCGGCGTACGGCCGCCCAGCCGCGCCGGCCAGGTGGCGAGCGGCGCCGACTCCACGAGCTGGCCGAACCACCACGACCGCTCCCCGCGGCCGGCGGGCGGCTTGGGCGACACGCCGTCCCGCTCCATGCCCGGATCGCACTCGTGGGGCGCCTCGACCACGAGCGTCGGCGTGTCCCGGGTGCGGTCCACCGACACGCAGGCCCCGGCCCGGACCGCCATCCGCGCCGCGAGCGCCGACCCCGGCAGCGCCGACAGCAGCTCCGCCGCGGTCGCCCGGACCGTACGGCTGCGGTCGGTCAGCGCCTGTTCCAGGAACGGTTCGTCGCGCGCGCCGAGCCCGGTGCGCAGCGAGTCGACGAACATCAGCCGGTCCTCGGCGCGCTCGGTCGGCCAGGTCGAGACGAGCAGCTCCCGCCCGGCGTCCGCGTCCCGGGCGCGCAGCGCCGACAGGACCGCGACCCGCTCGGCGAACAGGCCCTCCCGCCACAGCGTCGCGATCCGCTCGGTCTCCCGCGGGCCGGGCAGCGCGCCGCCCCCACCCGGCGTGGCCCGCAGGGCGAACCGCCAGTCCGGGTTCAGCCGGGCCAGCCACAGGGCGCGCGGCCCGGCGAACTCCAGCGCCGCCGGACGCAGGTCGGTCCGCGCGCGGGCCGCGTCGAGCAGCGCCGGCAGGGACTCGGCGGGCGGGGCGAGGCCGCGCGTGTTGGCCGTCTGGAGCCACTGCGGCAGCAGCTCCATGAGGTCCGGCGCGGTGCCTCTGCGGCCCGCCGTGCCGGCGCCGGGGCGGTCGGCCAGCAGCAGGGCGAGCCTGCGGGCGGCGGCCGGTGGCAGCGCCGGGCGCGGGTCGGCGGGGGCCGCCTCCGGGCGCGGCGCGGCGGCCCGCCCGGGACGCAGTCCGGCCCGCCGTCGTACGGTCTCGGCGGCCGCCGCGTCCAGCAGCGCGCCCGGCGCCGCCCGGCCCCGGGGGACACGCTCGGGCGTACGGCGGTCCGTGCCGAGGAGGGCCGCGGTGAGCAGCTCCTCCCACGCGGGGCTGGTCGCGGGCGTGCTCACAGGTGTTCCCTTCGCCGCCGTCACCGTCGAACCCGTCACAACCGAACCGCCTCTCCCGCGCCGGGTGCCCAGGCCGTCAGCGGGGTGAAGCCGCGGTGGCCGCACTCGCCGAACACCTTGACCGGCCCGCCGCCCGACAGGGCGACCAGACGCCACAGGCCGGAGCGGCCCGCCGGGCCCTGGACGAGCGGCAGAGCCGTGTCACCGGAGGCGTCGGCGACCTGCCAGCCGTCGCCGTCCGGCACCGGCACGACGTCGTCCAGCGTCACCGGCACCGACTCCTGCCACGGGTCGTCGCGCAGCGCCTCGCCGTACCGGACGGTCGCCTCCGTCGTCGTCACCCCCGGCGGGCGGACCGTGGCCGGTGCGGGCGGGGCGAACCGCTCGCCCAGCGTGGCCCGCAGCCGGCCGGACCCCGGGTGGGCGGACAGCTCGGCGTCCAGCGCCAGACCGACGGGCAGCGCGAGGTCGGGCGCCCGGCCCGCCGGGCCGTAGGACAGCACGAGGGCCGTACGCCCCGACCCGATGCCGTACAGCCAGATACGACGGGTCGTCAGTCTCGGGTCCGGCAGGTCGTACTGGGCGAGAACCAGCCAGTGGTCGCGCACCGGCGGGCCGGCCGGCGCCGACGGCAGGCCGACGCGGGTGCGGACCGTGGCCGCCAGGGACCCCGGCAGCCGCTCGCGGTGCTGCCAGCCCCGGCCCAGGAGATGGAGCAGCGCGCACTCCTCGAGGAGCCGTGTCGGCCAGTCGGGGCCGGATGCGACGACGGAGTCCAACTCCCTTACGCGGGCTGCGAGTCCGGGTGCCTGGGCGTCGACCATCCGGGCGGCCGTCTCCTCCCAGAGCCCGTACCCCGGCCGCTCGGCCGTGGCCAGACCCGACCGCACCAGATCGGCGAGGCGCTGCTCCAGCTCCGCCGCCCCCGCCGTGATCCGCTCGGCGCGCCGCTCCGCCCTGCGGCGCGCCGCCTCCGGATCGACGAGCCCCGAACCACCGTCCCCTGCCGTGCTGTTGGCGCCCTCGCCGGGCGATAGGCCACCCCGCGCCGCGACCCAGTCCGGCGTCTCGGTGACCGGTACCGACTCCTCCCCCCGCGCCCACAGCAACAGCAGCCCGAGGGCGTGCGCGCACGGTGATCCACGGCTCGGGCAGGTGCAGTCGGACACCGGTCCGGCGGATTCGGGCAGCGGGTCCGCGGTGCCGACGACCGTGCGGTACGACGTGCCGTCCCCTCCACGGCACACCCCCCACACCACGCCCTCCCGCGAACAGCCCGCACCGAACCACCGCTCGGGCACGCCGAGTTTGCTTCCCGCTTTGCGTGACACGGAGTCAGGGGCCAGGGACAGCACCTGGTCCGCCGTCCGGCGCACCTCCTGCTGAGTCATGCCAACGACGGTAGATCCTGCCACTGACAATCGGTCCGGCCGAAGCCTCCGCCAGGACGTTTCCGCAGGTCGGATCGCGTTGTCAGTGGTGTGGTGCACGGTGGACACCAGATCCGAACCGGCCGAGCTGGAGGGGACCTCCGCCATGTCCGTGTCCGTAGACCCGTCGTTCCTGAAACCCGCTCAGCAGCAGCCGGCGCAGGCGTTGCGACCGCATGCCGAGCACGCCTTCGCCGCCGAACTCACCGCGCTCGCCGCGCAGGACGACCGTCCGCGCCCGCCTCGCTGGAAGCTGTCCCCGTGGGGCGTCGCCACCTACCTGCTCGGCGGCACCCTGCCGGACGGCACGGTGATCACCCCGAAGTACGTGGGCCCGCGCCGGCTGGTCGAGGTCGCCGTCAGCACCCTCGCCACGGACCGCGCCCTGCTGCTGCTCGGGGTGCCCGGCACCGCCAAGACCTGGGTCTCCGAGCACCTGGCCGCCGCGGTCAGCGGCGACTCGACCCTGCTGGTGCAGGGCACCGCGGGCACCCCGGAGGAGGCCATCCGCTACGGCTGGAACTACGCGCAGTTGCTGGCCCAGGGCCCGAGCAGAGCGGCCCTCGTGCCCAGCCCGGTCATGCGGGCCATGGCGGAGGGCATGACCGTACGCGTCGAGGAGCTGACCCGGATCCCGGCGGACGTCCAGGACTCCCTCATCACCGTCCTGTCCGAGAAGACGCTGCCCATACCGGAGTTGGGGGAGGAGGTGCAGGCGGTGCGCGGCTTCAACCTCGTCGCCACCGCCAACGACCGGGACCGGGGGGTCAACGAACTGTCCAGCGCCCTGCGCCGGCGCTTCAACACGGTGGTGCTGCCGCTGCCGGAGAGCGTCGAGGCCGAGGTGGACATCGTGGCCCGCCGGGTGGACCAGATCGGCCGCTCGCTCGATCTGCCGGCCGTGCCGGACGGCATCACCGAGATCCGCCGCGTGGTCACGGTCTTCCGCGAACTGCGCGACGGGATCACCTCCGACGGCCGGACGAAGGTGAAGTCGCCCAGCGGCACCCTGTCCACCGCCGAGGCCATCTCCGTCGTCACCGGCGGCCTCGCGCTGGCCGCCCACTTCGGCGACGGCGTGCTGCGGGCGGGCGATGTGGCCGCGGGGATCCTCGGCGCGGTCGTCCGCGACCCGGCGGCCGACCGGGTGGTCTGGCGGGAGTACCTGGAGGCCGTCGTCCGCGAACGCGACGGCTGGAGCGACTTCTACCGGGCCTGCCGGGAGGTGAGCGGATGACCGACGCCCGCGCGGGCGCGTCGGCGGGCACGGAAGCGGTTTCGGCGAAGAGGTCGGAGAAGGTCAGGGAAGGGGGACCCATGACGGGAGTTCGGAGTGCCGGTGTCGGCCGGCGGGACGACGACACACGCTGGCCGGCCCTGTTCGGGGTGCGGCACCACGGGCCGGGGTCGGCGCGGGCGGTCCGGGCGGCGCTGGACGCCGCCCGGCCCCGGGTCGTGCTGATCGAGGGGCCGCCCGAGGCCGACGCGCTGATCCCGCTGGCCGCCGACCCGGACATGCGGCCGCCGGTCGCCCTGCTCGCCCACGCGGTCGACGAACCGGGCCGCTCCGCGTTCTGGCCGATGGCCGGGTTCTCCCCCGAGTGGGTCGCCCTGCGCTGGGCCCTGGAGCACGGCGTACCGGCCCGCTTCATCGACCTGCCGGCGACGCACACCCTGGCCTGGCAGGGGGAGGAGGACGTGGGAGAGAAACCTGACATCACCCCACCTCACGCCCCCGCACCTCACGCCGTCGGCCTGCGCGCCGATCCCCTCGGCACGCTCGCCGCGATCGCCGGGTACGACGACGCCGAGCGCTGGTGGGAGGACGTGGTCGAGCACCGCACGGTGGGCACGGGGGACCCGTTCGCGCCGTTCACCGCCCTGGAGGAGGCCATGGAGGCGCTCCGGGAGGCGGCGGACGACGACGAGGCACGCGGGGAAGGCGAGGAGGACGCCCGCGACCGGGTGCGGGAGGCGTACATGCGTCTCCAGGTGCGCGCGGCCCGCAAGGAGTTCGGGGACGACGGGGTGGCCGTGGTCTGCGGGGCGTGGCATGTGCCCGCCCTGCGGCGGCCGGCCCCCGTCGCCGCCGACCGGGCGCTGCTCAAGGGGCTGCCGAAGGTCAGGGCCGAGCTGACCTGGGTGCCCTGGACGCACCGCAGGCTGGCCCGCGCCGGGGGATACGGGGCGGGCATCGACGCGCCGGGCTGGTACGCGCATCTGTTCGACGCGCCGGACCGGCCGGTCGAGCGCTGGCTGACCAAGGTGGCGGGGCTGCTGCGCGAGGAGGACCGGATCGTCTCCCCGGCCCATGTCATCGAGGCGGTCCGGCTCGCGGAGACGCTCGCCGCGCTGCGCGGCAGGCCGCTGCCCGGTCTGAGCGAGACGGCCGACGCCGTGCGGGCGGTGCTGTGCGACGGCTCGGACGTCCCGGCGGCGCTCGTGCACGACCGGCTCGTGGTCGGTGACGTGCTGGGGGAGGTACCGGTCGGCGCCCCGGCGGTGCCGTTGCAGCGCGACCTGGACCGGCTCCAGCGCCGGCTGCGGCTCCGTCCCGAGGCCGCCGAGCGCGAGCTGGAGCTCGATCTGCGCAAGGACACCGACGCCGCGCGCGGGAGGCTGCTGCACCGGCTGCGGCTGCTGGGCGTCGGATGGGGCGAGCCGGTGGTCTCGCGGAGCGGCACGGGGACGTTCCGGGAGACCTGGCGGCTGCGCTGGGAGCCCGAGCTGTCGGTGCGGGTCGCCGAGGCCGGGGTGTGGGGGACGACCGTACGGGCCGCGGCGAACACCAAGGCGGAGGAGGACGCGGTGGCCGCGCGGGGACTCGCCGAGGTGACCGCCCTCGCCGAGCACTGTCTGCTGGCCGGACTGTCCCGGGCGATGCCCGCCGTGATGCGGGTCCTCGCCGACCGTGCGGCCCTCGACACGGACGTCGGCCATCTCGCCCAGGCACTGCCCGCCCTGGTCCGCTCGCTGCGCTACGGCGATGTGCGCGGCACCGACACGCGCGCGCTGACGGAGGTCGCCGCGGGCCTCGCCGAACGGATCTTCGTCGGCCTGCCCCCGGCCTGCGCCGCCCTCGGCGGGGAGGCGGCGGAGGAGATGCGGCGGCACATGGACGCCGTGCACGGGGCGGTGGGGCTGCTGGAGGAGACGGGGGTGGACGGGAACCCCGACGAGGGCCCCGAGGGGGCGCCCGCCCCGGCTGAGCCGTCGGGCGGGGCCGATGGGGGAGCCCGGGTGCCGGGCGGTGGGGGCGTCCGTGAGCCGGGCCGTGGTGAGGGAGGGGCCGCGGCGGACGGGAGCGCCGTCGACGGCGGGGACGCGGCCCGTGACGTGGCCGACGAAGCGGTCCGCGACGCCGCCGGGCTGCGCGCAAGGTGGCAGGCCGTGCTGCGGCTGCTCGCCCGGCGGGACCGGGTGCCGGGGCTGATCCGGGGCCGGGCCGTGCGGCTGTCGCTGGACGACGGCGACCTGGACCCTGCGGAGGCGGCGCGGCTCATGGGGCTCGCCCTGTCGCCCGGGACGCCGCCGGGGGACGCGGCCGCGTGGATCGAGGGGTTCGTCGGCGGCGCCGGGGGCGGACTGCTGCTGGTGCACGACGAACGGCTCCTCGCCCTGGTCGACGGCTGGCTCACCGGCGTACCGGCGGAGGCGTTCACCGATGTGCTGCCGCTGCTGCGGCGCACGTTCTCGGCGTACGAGGAGGGAGTGCGCAGAACCCTCGGTGAGCTGGTCCGGCGGGGGCCGGGGGAGCGGGCGGGCGCGAGCGGGGCCGGTCCCGGGGCGCCCGGGTTCGCGGACGGGCTCGACGGGGAGCGCGCGGACGCCGTACTGCCGGTGGTGCGGCTGCTGCTGGGACAGGACGACGAACGGGGACCGGGCGGGAACACCGAACCGGCGAAGGTGGCGACGACATGACGGCGACTGGACCCTCGACACCGCAAGACGTCGCGCAGGGCGTCGCGCAGGACGCCGCACAGGACCGCCTCCGCCGCTGGCGGCTCGTGCTGGGCGGCGACGCGGCCGACGGCACCGGGCACCGTCTGTCCGGACGGGACGCGGCCATGGACGGCACGCTCGCCGCCCTCTACGAGGACACCGGCGGCAAGCCCCGCGCGGGCCGGGGCGGCGACCGTACGGCCGGTCTGGGCGCCTCCGCCCCCTCCGTGGCGCGCTGGCTCGGTGACATCCGCACCTACTTCCCCTCCTCCGTCGTCCAGGTCATGCAGCGCGACGCCATCGAGCGGCTCGGCCTGTCCGCGCTGCTCCTGGAGCCGGAGACACTCGCCGCGGTGGAGCCGGACGTGCATCTCGTCGGCACCCTCCTCTCGCTCGCCAAGGCGATGCCGGACACCACGAAGGAGACGGCACGCACCGTCGTCCGCACGGTCGTGGAGGACCTGGAGCGGCGGCTCTCCGCCCGCACCCGGGCCACCCTCACCGGCGCCCTCGACCGTGCCGCGCGCGTCGCCCGCCCCCGTCACCGCGACATCGACTGGAACCGCACGATCGCCGCCAACCTCAAGCACCACCTGCCCGAGTACGGCACGGTCGTGCCGGAGCGGCTCGTCGGGTACGGGCGGGCGTCGCGGGCGGTGCGCAAGGAGGTCGTCCTCTGTGTCGACCAGTCGGGCTCGATGGCGGCGTCGGTGGTGTACGCGTCGGTGTTCGGGGCGGTGCTGGCGTCGATGCGGTCGGTGAGCACCCGCTTCCTGGTGTTCGACACCGCGGTCGCCGACCTCACCGAGCACCTGGCCGACCCGGTCGACGTCCTCTTCGGCACCCGGCTCGGCGGCGGCACGGACATCAACCGGGCGCTCGCCCACTGCCAGGCGGCCCTCACCCGTCCGGCGGACACGGTGGTGGTCCTGATCAGCGATCTGTACGAGGGCGGCATCCGCGGCGAGATGCTGAAGCGGGTCGCGGCGATGAAGGCGGCGGGCGTGCAGTTCGTCGCGCTCCTCGCGCTGTCCGACGAGGGGGCGCCCGCCTACGACCGGGAGCACGCGGCCGCGCTCGCGGCACTGGACGTCCCGGCGTTCGCCTGCACGCCCGAGGAGTTCCCGGAGGTGATGGCGGCGGCCCTGGAGAGACGCCCGCTGCCCGTGCCGGCCCCGGAGTGACATGTCTACGGCGGGTAAAGGCGAGCAGACGCGTTCATGAGCGGGAAGGCCCCGGACGGCCGAAAGCCGTCGGTTTGTCCGGCCGGAACCTCATGGAGTGGGGTGAGAGATGCCCATTGGGGTGGGAATCCCTCACTCCGCGTCGATCTGGCCCCCTAAGGGGCTGCTCAGGGGGTCTCACCGGGCCGGCCCCAGTCCGGTGAGGCCCCGCCCGCGCGGCACCCCGTGCCGGTGAGCGCGACATCATGTGACAGGTATCACCGCTCAGGTGTGACCCTCGATTTAGGGGGTTCCAGCAAGCGGAGATAACCTGCGAGACGGACATGCCGCGTGCTCGGACACCGTGTGCGCTTCCCCTGTGACCCAAGCGGACGTCACGTTGCCCATCGCGGCACGCCCACGCATCCAACGAACCGCGAGATCACTGATAGGGACGGAAGCGCGTGGACCTGTTCGAGTACCAGGCGAGGGACCTCTTCGCCAAGCACGATGTA
>NZ_JAANNX010000100.1:0-11608 GCF_013363615.1 Streptomyces sp. CAI-85
ACGAGGACGACCAGGCGCGGCCGGGCCGGGGTGGCTACCCACGTCGCGACCTTCCGGGCCCGCATCTCGTCGCGGCGGGCCATCATCTCCGCGACGACCTCCGCGACGACGGCCGCGATCTCCTCCGGGTCGATGGCCTCGCGGGCGCAGTGCGACCAGAGCGCCGACTCCTCGCCCTTGGCGTCGATGTAGATCACGGTGGACAGCGGGTCCAGGACGTACGGGGCGAGGATCGCGCGGAGCAGCACGGACTTGCCCGCGCCGGAGGTCCCGGCCACGATCTTCCGCCCGTGGGGGAGGTGGACGACCTCGCCCGTCCCGGTGTCCAGGCCGATGCCCTGCCGGTCCGGGGTCCACAGGAGCGACGCGCCGTCGACCGCGCTCCGGGTCCGGAGCACCAGCTCGGCCCAGCCGCCCCGCTCGCCCGCCCTGATCTCCAGGCGCAGCGCGGTGCGGGCACCGAGGAGCGCGCGGACCTGGTCCTCGGCGGCCCGGAACTTCGGCAGGTCCCAAGTGCCGTCCAGCCGCACGGCGCAGGTGATGCCGGCAGAGCCGACGACGGGGGCCCCGGTGAGCGTCCCGCCCAGGCCACGGTCCGACGCGTGCCCGACCCAGTACGAGGGGTCGAGCCGCTCCAGGAGGCGGCGCTCCTCGACGCTGACGCCGTCCTCGACGACGACCTCGACGACGCGGCGACCGAGCCACAGCCCGGCCGCGTTGAGCGCGACCAGCCCGGCTGACACGGTCGCGGGCCACATCGTCCAGTCGACCGGCGTCGACATGGCGTACGAGGCGACGGCCGCCGGGACGACGTGCGCCGCGTGCGCCTGCACCGCCCGGGTCCGGAGGGTGGTCGGGTACTGCGCCTTGGCGTTCTTGAGCTCCGCCCTCGCGGTCGTCCGGCCCTTGCGGGCCGCGCGGTCCGCCGTCGCCGCCGCCCGGCGGGCCGTCGACAGCGGGTTGTTGCTCGCCTTGCGGGCCGCCGCCCGCTGGCTCCTCGCCGTCGCGGCCGTCGACCGGGCGCTGTTGTGGGCCCGCTGAGCGTCCATCAGGGCCTTGAGGTGCTCCGGGGTCCGGAGCTTGTTGCGGCGGTCCGCCTCCGCGTCCCAGAGCTCCGCGAACGGGGCGAAGTGGGGGGCGAGGGCGTCGAGCCCGTTGGTCACCTCGGCGGCCACGGATTTGGCCGCTGCGGTGATCTCCGTCCATGCTTGCGATCGGTCCACGGGAGTCCTTCCAGGGGTTCGTGGATCAAGGGCCGGGCCTCGGTGACACGGGGTCCGGCCGCTGTCGTTTCGGGTGGTTTCCTCCGCCGGTTTCCAGCGGGGGACGGTTTCCGGGTGGAAACCGCGCTGACCTGCGGGTTTCCTGGTTTCCTCGGTTTCCGGGAGGGGGCCCTACGCGTGCGCGCGCGAGGAGCGCCCCGTCAGCCGGTCTTCTCGGCCCCCTTCCCCGGCGTCTTCCGGGCCGCTTCCCGGGCCCACTTCTGGACGGTCCCGGGGGCGATCCCCGTGAGGGCGGTGACCCGGCGGACGGGCACCTCCATGAGGCGGGCCCGGACGATCAGCGGCCGGAGTTCGGCCTCCACCTCGTCGAGCTGCTTGCGGATCTTCTGGCGACGGGCCCCCGGCTTGCGGAGCGCCTCGTCGGCAGCGGCGCGGAGTTCGGCCGGTGTGCTCTCTTGCGTCATGCGTGCCAGCCTGGCACGTCCGGGTGTGAAGGTGCAAGCCCATCGGCCGTGTCGATCGTGCCGCGCTGCTCCGCGCCGACGTCCAGACCGCCCACGGCCCGTAATCCTCCGTGGCCTGGAGCGTGGGCGGCTGCGGGTGCTCCGGGGTGTGAAAGACGGCTGGCGGCGAGAGGGGTGGGGTCGTTCCTCGTCGGTGTGCCGTCCGCCGGGCGGTCACGGGGTCGGCCGCCGTACCGCCGCCGTCACGGATGCGGGCGCGTACGCGGCCCGGCCGCTCCGGGGATGGGCTGGCGGGGAGCGCCTGCTGCCGCGATCGGGCCGGGGCCGGTGTGGTCGCTCCGCGTCGGTGACCGTCTCGTCGTGGCGGAGGAGCGTGTCGTTCAGGCATCCCGTGCCGGGGGCCC
This sequence comes from Streptomyces sp. CAI-85, assembly GCF_013363615.1. Lineage (NCBI taxonomy): Bacteria > Bacillati > Actinomycetota > Actinomycetes > Kitasatosporales > Streptomycetaceae > Streptomyces > Streptomyces sp. CAI-85. The sequence goes on from NZ_JAANNX010000100.1 coordinate 2,092, forward strand.
GCGCGGCCGGGGAGGTGGTGGTCGACGTCGTGGCCGGCACTCCGGGCGGAAGCCTCGCCGTCGCCGTCAACGGCCGCGCCCACGGGGAGGGTTGCGCGTTGCGCACACCCTGTGTCAGCCTCTCCCTGTGCGCAACGCACACACCGAACGAGGGAGCCTAGCCATGGCCGTGACCGTCACTCAGACCACGTCGACCGCCGCTGAGATCACCTGGACGAAGGGCGACGACCCACGCGGCTTCATCGCCCGCGCGGTCAGCACCGACCAGCTCGCCTACGCCCTGGAGTCCGCCGGGGAGGTCGAGCCGACCGAGGAGAACCCGGACCGGGCGCTCTCCGCGACCATGCACACGGTCGCCCTGGCGCGGCTCCTGGAGCGCCGGGCCGCCGTGCAGGTCGTCCGCCTCCGCGACGTCCACGGGCTCTCGTGGCGCCGGATCGCCATCGCCCTGTACGAGGACGCTGAGCGCCAGTCGACCGTGCGCCGGCAGTACGAGACCGGCCGCCGCTACCTCGGAACCTGACCGCCCGCAGCACGGCGAAGGGCCCGCATCCTGACCAGGTGGATGCGGGCCCTTCGCCGTGTCCCGGCCCGCCCCCGGGCCGACCTACTGCCCAGAGTCCCACAGCGTCGGCATCGCGGACGCCGTCATGCCGCTGCGCCGCCTCGACGTCCGCACGATCGCCGCGCGGGCCGCCGCCGACGGCCGGACGGGCGCAGCCGGGGGAGTGGCCGGAGCCGTTTCGTTCCCACGGTCCCCCACGCCGGGCCCCGTTCCGTTCTCACGCTTCGCCCGCCGCCGCTCCGCCATCACGCCCCGGGCCATCGCGGCCGTGACCGCCTCGTCGAGCCGCCGCTTGTCGAACGCCTTCTTCCGGCAGGTCGCCCCGCAGTACCGGGCCCGCCTGCCGATGGCCGACTGGATGAACGCCTCGCCGCAATGTCCGCATGTCGTCATGCCGTCGACGGTAGCGACCGGGCCCAGCACGGCGCAGCGGTCCGGGCGCTGTCCGCCGACGCCCGACACTGTCCGCAGTCGTCCGATGACGCGGAGTACCGTTGCCCGTAGCTCGCTGGTTCTGGGCCGGGGCCGATGCACTCGACAGTGCGGAGGTGTCCCCATGGCCGTTCCAGCCGACGACCCGCCCGTGTTCACCGACGTCGACCGGGCCGCCGCGTACCTCCAGGAGCTCCCGCGCCCCTGGAACCTCGACTACGCCCGTGCGTACGGGCTCGCCCCGACCCTGGCCCGCAACGTCGCCCGCCGCGGCTGGGTGCTCCTGGAGGAGCCGCTCCTCCGGTACCTCACCGCCCCGGCCCCGTGGGCCCGTTCCAACGCCGCTGTGCTGACGGCCCGCGTCCGGGACCTCCCGCACCGGGCGACGGCCCGGCCGCGCTGCTCCCGCTGCCGTGGCTACGGCTCTCTCGTCCACGGCCGCGCCCTGTGCGTCCGCTGCTCTCTCGGCCCCGCCCCCGTCCCGGCCGCCGACCCGGCCGCCCGCCTCCAGGAGCTCCGCGCGCTCCTCCGCAACGGGCTGCAGCAGCCCGCCCGCTGACCCTCCGCCCGTCATGCCGGCGCACTCGAGAACCGGCACCCCGACGACCCCGACCAGCTCCGCCCCCGAGAGGACCCTCATGCCCGTCGACGCCGCGCCCGTGCTCGCAGCCCTGGCAACCCTGATCGACGCCCAGCTCGACGACCCCGACGACTACGCCCTCGTCCTGGAGGAGGCCGCCGAACTCTTCGACGCCGAACAGGACTGGACCGCCCTCGTCCCCCCCGCCACCACATGACCCACGCCGCCCCCGTACGCCCGTCTCCCGGCCCCGTACGCCCCCCGACGCCCCGACACCCCGACCGACCCCCCAACGCCCCCGTACGGGCCGCGAAACGCGTCCGATCCCGTCCGCTGGTGTCCGCCCCCGGCTGTCCCGGGTCCGCCCCGGTGTCGGGATTCCCGGGGAACGCCCGAGAACACCGCCCCCAGCACCCCCCGAATGTCCGCCCCTCCCCGCCCCCACTCAACCCGCCCCACCCGACCGACACCACCCCTGACCTGCACCGATACCCACCGACGAACACGAAAGGTGTCCGATCATGTCCGCTCGTGTCCTAGACAGAAAAAGCCGCGCCGCCCTGATGCTCGCCCGGGGGTGGCCGACAGAGCGCGTCGCGACCGAGGTCGGCGTCACCTCCCGGACCATCCGCCGGTGGGCCAAGGAGGAGGAGTTCGACGACCAGGTGCAGGAGATCAGGCGCACCTCGATGGCGGAGACCCTGCGCGGCCTGGAGTCCGTCGCCCGCTCCGCCGTCGCCGCCCTGGGCGCGGCCCTCCATCAGGATCAGCCCATGGGCATCCGTGTGCGGGCCGCTCTCGGCGTCCTGGCGACGCTCCCCGCCATCGCCGCGCACGTCGAGCTGGAGGAGCGCATCGGGCTCCTGGAGGCCGGGAGCCGGTGCCTCAGCGAGCTTGACCTCCCGGCCGACGACGACGAGGTGAGCGCGCCGTGAGCCGACACCTCGCCGCCCGGGTGCTGCTCCTGGAGCGCCGCCGCGCGGAAGCCGTCCGCCTGGGGACGGAGATCCTCACCCTGCTCCGGGAGCAGCGCCAGGACGCCGCCGACGGAGTCAACCCCGGCTGGGAGCAGCTGCTCCGCGAGCTGACCACGATCATCACGACCGCACGGGAGACCGCCCGATGAGCCTCGACCTCGCCGCCGCCCGCGCGTACGCCGCACGGCATCCGGAGAACCGCCGGCATACCGAGCTGCTGGCCGCGTTCGACCCGCAGTGGGCCGCCGCCCGCCGCCGCCCGCTCGACCTGGCCGCCGCCCGGTCCCGGCGGGCCGCCGCCGTCCGCCCGGACGAGGAGCACGACCAGGAGCAGCGGCCCGCTCCGCCGGTTCGGCCGGCACCCCGCCGCCCGGCCAGCCTGGCCCCGGTCCGCGCCGCCCAGCACCCGGTGCGCGCGACCCGGCCGCTCCCGCTCCCCCCGGTGACGGCCGCCCAGTTCTACGGCCGGGACCACACGTGGCGTTGGGTGAGCGTCGAGACCGGCGCACCGGCCGCCCGCATCTGGGAGCGCCTGGCGGTCGGCCTCGTCGCGGCCGGGCCCTTCCGCGCGCTCCGTATCCGGGGCGGCCGGGCGTACGGCCCGGGGAGCGGGCACACCGAGTTCCACGAGGCCCCGGACGGGGCGCAGTGGGCGGACGTGCTCCTGGACGACCGGCACGACCCGAACCCGGGCCGCCTGATCGCGCACGAGCTGGGGCACTTCGCGGACGAGGCCGTACGCCTGGAGTCGGCCGTGTCCGCGTCCGCCTGGGCCGCCGAGTTCACCGAACGGCACCGGGCCGACGCGGGGGAGGCGTTCGCCGTCGCGGCGGAGGACTGGGTCCGGCCGACGACGACGGCCGCCGAGCTGCTCGCTGCCGCACGCCGGCATCAGGAGCAGCAGCGGCGCCGGGGCCGCCGTGGATGAGCGCGCGTTCCCCGTCACCCTCGGCTCGACCGTCCGCACCTGGGGCGCGGCCGTCGCCTCCCGCGCCGTCACCAGCCGGACGTGCGGCCACGTCGGGGCCCGCTTCATCTCCGGGGGCGACCCGGCCGCCGGGGTGTGGTGCGTCGACTGCGGCCACGCCCCCCTCGCGGCGCTGCTCCTCGACCCCTGGTGCGCCCTGTGCGACGACATGGCCCGACCCGGGCTCACCGCACTGCGCGCCGGACCCCTGGAAGTGCTGGCCCGCCTGTGCGGCCGGTGCCTGACCCGCAACACCCCCACCGAGAGGACCACCTGATGCCCACCCAGACCGCCCCCCAGACGCTCGCCCACCGCCTCCGCGCCCTGCCCACCGCCGACCTCGTCGACCGCCTCGTTACGGACGCCCGGCGGATGACCGTCGACGGCGAGCAGCGGGCGCACGAGGTGGCAGCCGCGGCCGTCGTCCTCGCCGCACGGCACGGCCGGACCAGCGACGTCGGGAGCCGAGACCTGACCGACCCCATGCAGGCCCTGGCCGAACGGATCGACGCGGCCGGGGGAGCGCTCGCCGTCTCCGCCGGGGACATCCGCCGCGCCATGGCCCCGGCGATCCTCGCCTCCGCCCGCGCCTACGAGGTCGACCCGACCCCGGGCCAGCCCTACGTGCGACCGTCCGCCGCTGCGCTCCTCGAAAGCGCCGGCATCGCGACGTTGCCGAGCACGACCCTGCCCGCCGGGGAAGCCCCGCACGTCGTGTTGCACAACACCCGCGACGACGTCGGCCGACTCCTCGCCGCTCTCGCCGCCGGGGACCAGGACGACGCCGCCGCGTACGCCGACACCCTGACCAGCTCCACCCCGGCCGGGACCGCCCGGTGACCCCGGCCGCGCACGGCGACGACCCCGACGCCCGTATCCCCATCACGTACGACGACGACGAGGAGCAGCACCCATGAGCCGGAACCTCTCCGCCCGCCTGAATCGCCTGGAGCGCTCCTGTGCGCCTTGCGCGGACCTCCCGGCCCTCCCGGACCTCCGGGCCGTCCTGGACGCTCCAGACCCCACCCAGGGCGAGCGGCGGGCACTTCTCGCCGCGCGCCTGGAGCTGCTCCTCGCCCGCGTCTGGCCGCTCGCCATGTCCGGCGACGTCCGCGCCGTCGACACCGCGACCCGGCTCCTCGACCGCCAGGCGGAGTTGTTCGCCCTCGTCCCCGGGCACCCCGACCCCGTGGGGGAGGTGACGGCGGAAGACCTCTACCGGCTGATCGAGTCGGCCCCCCGGTAGACCCGGCGGCCGGGCCTCCCACCCCGGGGAGGTCCGGCCCGCTGGCTACGCGGTCCGCGCGGCCCGTACGGCCCGGAGGCGGGCGCGGAACGCGTCCCCGGCCGCCAGGCGCTCCGCCGTCTCGTCGGCCGTCTCACGGCCCGTCACGGCCGCCTGCTCCCGCTGGGCTTCCGCGTGCCGGACCCGGCGGCGCTCCTGGTCGGCCGCCCACTCCAGCGGGGTGCGCGACGTCGGGATGGCGTCGGCCGCCGCGATGCGGGCCGCCTTGGCCTCCCGCTGCTCCCGGCCCCGGCGGATCTGCTCGCCCGTGGTCGGCAGGCCGGGCCCGGCCGGGTCCAGCCGCCAGAAGTCGGTGCCCGCCGCCAGGCCCCAGCCGGTGAGCAGCGCCTCGACTGCCGGCAGACCGCCGACGAACCCGGCCATCTTCACGTCGGCCCGCCCGCCGGTCCGGCGCACGACCCCTTCGCGGAACGCCTCGCGGCGGATCGCCAGGTTCGGCTGCCGGGCCTCCGCCTCCGCCGCCTCCTGGGCCAGCTCCTCGTCGGTGCGCTCGTCGACCTCGTCGCCGACGAGGGCCGCCAGGCGCTCCCGGAGGCCGTGGGACCAGGTGAGGCAGCGCCGCCCCTTCGTCGCCCGCTCGTACTCCAGCCACCGCAGCCGGGCCGCGCCGTCCCCGGCGACCGCCAGGGCGGCCAGCTCGAACGGCGTGCGCCCCTTCGCCCCACGGGCCAGCTTCATGTCGCCACGGGTCAGCTCGGAGGCCAGGCTCCGCGTCTTGCCGTCCGGCTCCTGCACCTTGGCGATGTACCGGGCCAGGCGGGCGCGGCCGTCGCGGTCCTTCCCGGCCGGGTCGACCCGGCAACCGGCGGTCGCGTCCGGGGTCGGGAGACCGGCCGACTTGCAGCGGGCCGCCCACCGGCGGGACAACTCGGCCTGGAGGACGTCGGCCGCCTCGCGGCTGAGCTCCCCGGACAGCCACAGGAGCCCGTGCAGGTGGGAGTGCCAGCCGTTCGCGCCGTCGGTGATCTCCGCCGTGCGGGTCGTGCCCTCGATGCCGTACCGCTCCGCGAACCCCTTGCGCCACACGGTCCGGCGGCCGTCCGCGTGGACCTTCGGCCGTACGGTCTCGTCCCGCTCCCACTCCGACGTCCAGCGGGCCGGGGCCCCGTCGCGGACGACGTCCCGGCCGACCCACCAAGCGCCCTGGCCGATGCCGCGCCACGCCTCCAGGAGCTTCCCCAACTGGCCCTTGACCGCCCGGCCCTTCTCGTCGGTGTAGTCGGCCAGCCGTACGTGCTTCCAGTGCGGCACGGTCAGGGTGACCATCGCCAGGCCGTACCCGGCTTCGAGCCAGGCGAGCGAGAACCGCTCAAGCTCGGCGGCCCGCTCCGCGCGGACCCGGGCGGCGCACGGCGGGCAGGCCCAGACCGAGCCGCAGCTCACGAGGCCGGAGAACCCGGTCACCTCGCCCGCGACGGCGCGTACGCCGACCGCCTCGCCCAGGGGGGCCGTCTCGCAGCCGCGCACCGACGGGAGGTCGGTCATGCGCTGGATGCCGTCGCGGAGGCGCAGCCGGGCGTCCTGGCGGGCGACGAGGGCCCCGCATCCGTCGTCGTCCGGCTGACCGGCCGTCACGGGCCTCTGACCAGCGGCGGAAACACTGTTCCCTGAGTACCAAGCCGCACCGCCGTGGGGGGCCGGGGCCGTCGCGTCCGTGGCGGTGGGGGAGGGGCTGGGGGCGGCCGTGCGGGCCGATTCCAGGCGGGCGGCCCGGTGGCCGGCATCGAGGGCGCGGAGGGCGTCACGCGCGGCGAGACGGTCGGCGCGGCGGCGGGCACGTCCGGCCTCGCGGGCAACGCGCTGACGCTGGAGCAGCTCGGACATGGACGAGGGCGCGGAGGCATCGCCCGAGACGGCGGCCGGTGCGGCCTGCCTGTCTGGCGAATTCAGATCACTCGGCTGTACCCTGCTCACGAGCAACGTGTCCTGTCGGTGTGCTGACCGATTGGGAGCGGCGGCCCCGGACTCCTACATCCGGGGTCGTGCTGTTTTCCGGGGCGATCATGCCCCACCACTCAGGCGTTTCGCTGCGGGGGCTCCCCGGGCGGGGCGCCTGTCGCTTTGAGCGGCCGTTGTGACGTGCGTGTCACCTTGTCACGGGTGAGCGGTTGTACGCAAGACGCCCCACCGGGTGTGTTCCGGTGGGGCGTCGACGCGTCACGGGGGCGGAGGGGCCGCTACCCGGCCGGGGTCTCCAGCGGGAAGCGGTCCATCCGGGCCGGGTCGGTGATGTCCTCGACCATGGCCTGACCGGCCGCGACCAGCCAGCGGGAGAGGGCGATCACCTCCCGGTACTCCGCTTCCCGGGCGGCCCGGCTGTGGGACACGGCGCGGAGCTGGGCGCCGAGCTGGGCGGCGCGCTCCAGGGCGGCGGCCAGGTCCTCCGTGGTGGCGTCGCCGTGCCAGGGGAGGCCGGTCGTCGCGGTGGTGACGTCGTGTCGGTCGGTGCTGGTCATGTGCGGGTCCTTCCAGGGGTGGGGTGCCTGCCGGGCGGAGTGCCGGCAGGCGGGCGGTGGGGTCAGCGTCAGGTCCAGTCGTCGCCGTCGATGGCGGCCCCGGCCCCGGTGTTGCGGAGGCCGCGCCCGTCCCAGACGGCCGCCGCCTCGTCGGCGTCGCGGGCCGCGTGGCGCCGGACCTCCGCGCGGCTGAGCGAGTCGGGACCAGTCCGCGGCGCGCTCTGCACCCAGGCGAACGGCCGGGTCTCGTCGGCCGCCTTGAAGACGCGGAGGGCTGCGCCGTCCGGGGCGTCGGGGAGGGCGTAGACCCTGGCGCCGTCGACGGAGGCCAGGAGTCGCGCGCCGTGGTGCTCGCAGCCGTCCGCGCCTCCGCCGGTGGCGTCGACGACGGTGACGGCCGGGGGGCCGTCGCAGGGGGTCGGGTCCTCGAAGTGGGCGGCCGGGCAGCGGGTCGGATCGGTCATGTCTTTTCCTCCGATCGGGGGGCCCGGCCGGGTCGCCGTGTTGACGACCCGGCCGGAGGGGGCGACGGTCAGCCGGTCTGCGCGGGGGCCATGACCCGGCGCCAGGAGGAGCGGAGGCGGACCTCCGACGCGGAGTGTCCGGCGGCCCGGAAGCGGGTGGCCATCTCCCGGTACGACAGGGGCGGGGTCTCGCTGTGACGGATGGCCGCGACGAGGGCGTCAAGGTCGTCGTCCGTGAGCGGCTGCTCCTCGGCCTGGTCGTCGGCGTCGACGGCGGCCGGGGGGAGTTCGAGCGTCTCGACCGGTCCCCAGACCGGCAGCTCCCAGGGGGGCGTGACGCCCGTGACGGAGGGGTGCGACGGGGGCGTGACGCGGCTCGTCACGCAGGTCAGAGCGTTGTCGGTGCTCTCGTCGTCGTGGGCGTCGGAGAGGGCCGTCCAGGCTCCGGCGAGTCGCTGCGCCGTCGCCGCCTGGACCTTCGCGACCCGGGCGCCGGCAGTGGTCACCGCGACGAGTCGGGTCTCCTCGGTCTTCGCCTGGGCGGCCAGCCGGGCGCGGGCCACGGCCGCCTGGTCGCGGGCCGTCTGGTGGATGCTCTGGATCTCGCGGAGCGCCTTCGGGGTGAGCGCCGTGCGCTCCCACAGGCCGTGGACCAGCCACAGCGCCTTGGCCGCCAGGGGGAGCCAGGAGACGGCGAGCCAGGCGGCCGTGCCGGTCTCCTCGGTGAGCGCGTGGGCGACGAGGACGCCGGTCGCGACGAGGCCGAACGCCCAGCCGATGACGGCGACCGGGGTGGAGCGGTCGCCCTGCGCGGCCAGTCGGCGCTCGTACGCCAGGGTGGCGAGCCATCCGCCGTCCAGGCCGATGCCGACGACGAGGGCGATGCCCCACGGCATCGGGCCGCCCAGCCAGAGGACGACGACGGCCAGGGTCAGGGCCATGGACACGGCGGTCATCGCGACGGCCGGACCGGTGGAGCTCAGGAACTTGCGCATCACGCGGACACCTCCTTGGCGGCGGCGATGATCGCGCCGTCTTCGGTACGGGCCAGGACACCGGCCCCGATCAGCTTGTTGACGACCTTGGACACGGTGCCCTTGGCCACTCCGGAGGCGTCGACGACGTCCTTCTGCCGGACCGGTCGGCCCGCCTTCTGGACCGCGTCGACGACCGCCGCCTCCGTCTCGGTCAGCCCGGCCGGGGTCGCCGCGGCTTCCTCGGTCCGCTGCGCCGGAGCGGTCGCGGCCTCGTCCTTCACGAGCCGGAGCGCGGGCCGCCCGGCCGGGGCCGGTGCCGTCGCGGGAGTGGCCGGCATGGCGGGCGGTGCTGCTGCGGCCCGGTCCAGGCGCCACGGCTCCCGGCGGGGGAGCGCGGTCACCAGGGCGTCATCGGAGGCGTTCCAGACGGCCACGGGCGTCTGCTCCTCGTCGCGGCCGGTGCCCCGGATGTACGCCAGGCCGGGGCCGGGGAGCATGTGGTTCTGCCAGCCCTTGCCCATGACCTGCTGCGTCTCGGTCTGCCCGGCGGTCTGGAGGACGACGCGGACGGACATGTTGCCGATGATCTGCGACGGGATGCCCTCGCCCACGGTGGGCTTCTGCGTGCACCACAGCAGGTCGGCCAGCCGGGACCGGCCCTGACGGGCGACCTGGCACAGGGGCTCGATGATCGGCGTCTTCTTGCTGTCCATGGTGATCAGGTCGGCGCCCTCGTCGACGAGGACGACCAGGCGCGGCCGGGCCGGGGTGGCTACCCACGTCGCGACCTTCC
>NZ_JAANNX010000101.1:0-11411 GCF_013363615.1 Streptomyces sp. CAI-85
AGGTCGTGCTGGTACTGGCCGACACCGATCGACTTCGGGTCGATCTTCACCAGCTCGGCCAGCGGGTCCTGGAGCCGGCGCGCGATGGACACCGCGCCGCGCAGCGACACGTCCATGTCGGGCAGCTCCTGCGAGGCGAACGCGGACGCCGAGTACACGGAGGCGCCCGCCTCGGACACCATCACCTTGGTGAGCTTCAGCTCGGGATGCTTCGTGATCAGCTCACCGGCGAGCTTGTCGGTCTCGCGGGACGCCGTGCCGTTGCCGATCGCGACCAGCTCGACGGCGTGCTCCTTCGCGAGGCGGGCCAGCTTGGCGATCGCCTCGTCCCACTTGTTGGCCGGAACGTGCGGGTAGATCACGTCCGTCGCCACGACCTTGCCGGTCGCGTCGACCACGGCCACCTTCACGCCCGTACGGAAGCCGGGGTCCAGACCGAGCGTCGCGCGCGTGCCGGCCGGGGCGGCGAGCAGCAGGTCGCGCAGGTTCGCCGCGAACACGTTCACCGCCTCGTCCTCCGCGGCCGTGCGCAGCCGCAGCCGCAGGTCGATGCCGAGGTGCACCAGGATCCGGGTGCGCCAGGCCCAGCGGACCGTGTCGATCAGCCACTTGTCGCCCGGCCGGCCCCGCTCGGCGATCCGGAACCGGGACGCGACGATCCCCTCGTACGACGAAGGACCCGGCTGCTCGGAGGGCTCCTCCGGCTCCAGGACGAGATCGAGGACGTCCTCCTTCTCGCCGCGCAGCATGGCCAGGATCCGGTGCGAGGGCAGCGCGGTGAACGGCTCGGCGAAGTCGAAGTAGTCGGCGAACTTGGCGCCCGCCTCCTCCTTGCCCTCACGCACCTTGGCGACCAGCCGGCCGCGCCCCCACATGCGCTCGCGCAGCTCGCCGATCAGGTCGGCGTCCTCCGAGAAGCGCTCGGTGAGGATCGCCCGCGCGCCGTCCAGCGCGGCCTGCGGATCGGCGACGCCCTTGTCGGCGTCGACGAACGCGGCCGCCGCGGCGAGCGGCTCCACACCGGGGTCGGCGAGCAGCCCCTCGGCGAGCGGCTCCAGGCCCGCCTCCCGCGCGATCTGCGCCTTGGTGCGCCGCTTGGGCTTGTAGGGCAGGTAGATGTCCTCGAGCCGGGCCTTGGTCTCGGCGCCGCGGATCTGCGCCTCCAGCGCGTCGGTGAGCTTGCCCTGCTCACGCACCGACTCCAGGATCGCCGCCCGCCGGTCCTCCAGCTCCCGCAGATAGCGCAGCCGCTCCTCGACGGTGCGCAGTTGCGCGTCGTCGAGCATCTCGGTGGCCTCCTTGCGGTAGCGCGCGATGAAGGGCACCGTCGAGCCGCCGTCGAGCAGCTCCACGGCGGCCCTGACCTGCCGCTCCCGTACGCCGAGTTCCTCGGCGATCCTGCCTTCGATGGACCCTGATTCGATGGACCCGGGTGTCGTCACGATCCCGTACCGCCTTCTTGACTGGGGTTGCGCCGCAATTGTGGCAGGTGGGACCGACACCCGGGGATCACGGCACGGGGAGCGGCCCGGCGCGGTCCGGAGCGGTCCGCGTGGTGACGGCCGTCAGCGCGGGACGGTCCAGGTGAAGCGCGGCTCCCGGCGCTCCAGGAACGCGGCGACGCCCTCCGCGGTGTCGTCACTGGCCCGGGCTTGAGCGATCCAGTGGGCGTCGCGGTCGGTGCGGCCGTCGGCGAACTCCTTCGCGGCGGCCTGGGTGAGCTGGGAGCGCGAGACCAGCACCTGCGTGAACTCGGCGACCCGCTTGTCGAGTGCGTCGACGGGCAGCACCTCGTCCACGAAACCGGTGCGCAGCGCCCGCTCGGTGTCGATCAACTCGCCCGAGAACAGCAGGTACTTGGCGGCGCCGGGACCGACCAGGGAGACCAGGCGCCGGGTCGCGGACGCCGGATAGACGATGCCGAGCTTGGCCGGGGTCACCCCGAACAGCGCGCCCTCCTCGGCGAACCGCAGATCGCAGGCGCCCGCGAGCTGCGCGCCGCCGCCCACGCAGTGCCCCTTGACGGCCGCCAGGGTCGGCTTGGGGAACGCGGCGAGGGCCTCTTCGGCCCGGACGGCCAGCGCCTGCGCCTCGTCCGGCGAGCCCTGGAGCGTGGAGATGTCGGCCCCGGCGCAGAAGGTGCCGCCCGCGCCCGTCAGCACCAGCACCTGCACCTGGGGATCGGCGGCCAGGGTCTCCAGCAGCGGCGGCAGGGCCGCCCACATCGCGGCGGTCATGGCGTTGCGCTTCGCCGGGTGGTGCAGGACGACGGTGGCGACCCCGTCGGTGACGCCGTGCAGCAGTTCGGGCTCCATGGCCCGGATGCTAACCGCCGCCCTCCCGGACCCGACACGTCGGCCGGGGGACGGACCGGGGGTGGCCCGGGGGCGAATCCCGGACGAAAGGGGCGACGGGGCCGCCGCGCCCGTACAACCCGAAGAGTGCGCGAAGGCGGCATGGCCGGAACAGGAACGGTCGTGGAGTGGATCGTCTCACTCGGGAACGATCGAAAACGGGCGATAATCGCTGACTTCTGTTCAGTGGTTCGGAGGGGAGCGCGTTGTTACCAACACTCGACGTGTGGTGACAATCGAGCGCGAGGGTGGCGACCGGACGATGGACAATCATGGGCGCGGGCCCGACCCACGCCCAGCAGGCGGGGCGGACGCACCTCTCGGGCCCCCGGGACCTCCGCGGGACGAGCCGCGGCCGCTGCCCTACGAGGGCGTCTGGCGGTTCACCGCCGCCGCCGTGGACGCCTCGGTCCCGCAGGCCCGGCACGCGGTGCGGGACCTGCTCCACCGGCAGGGCGTGCCCGTCTCGGACGATCTCGTCCAGGGGCTCCTGCTGATCGTCTCCGAGCTGGTGACCAACGCCGTACGGCACGCGGCCCTGCTGTCGCCGGTGCTCGCGGTGGAGGTCGCCGTGGGGGCCGAGTGGGTGCGGGTGTCCGTGGAGGACAACCACCCCTACCGCCCGACCGCCCTGGAGGCCGACCACGGCCGCACGGGCGGCCGCGGACTGCTCCTGGTGCGCGAGATCGCCCGGGAGGCGGGCGGCGTGTGCGACGTCGAGCACACGGCGGGCGGCGGCAAGGTCATCTGGGCCGCCCTGCCGCTCAAGCCCGTGCGCGTGCCCTGAGGGCCACCGGCCCCGGGGCCCGGTCTCACCAGCCGGCCGACGGCCCCGTCAGCTCGCGCACGGCCGGACGGGCCGCGTCCAGCACCGTCATGAACCACGACGAGAACGTGTCCTTCGCGTGCCGCTCCGCCAGCTCGGCGGGGGTCACGAAGGCCGTGTCGCCGACCTCCTCCGGGTCCGGCCGCAGCGCCGACTGCACCATCCCGACGTAGAGATGGTTGAACTCCTGCTCCACCAGGCCCGACGCCGGGTCCGGGTGGTTGTAGCGGACCGTGCCCGCCTCGGCGAGCAGCGAGGGGGAGACCCCCAGCTCCTCGAAGGTGCGCCGGGCGGCCGCCGCGAACGGCGCCTCACCGGGGTAGGGGTGGCCGCAGCAGGTGTTGGACCACACACCGGGGGAGTGGTACTTGCCGAGCGCCCGCTGCTGGAGCAGCAGCCGGCCCTGCTCGTCGAAGAGGAACACCGAGAAGGCGCGGTGCAGCCGCCCCGGCGGCTGGTGGGCGGCGAGCTTCTCCGCGGTGCCGATGGTCACGCCGTTCTCGTCGACGAGCTCCAGCAAGATCGCTTCCGCGGTGCCGTCCGCCGAGCTGTGCTTCGCGGTGGCAGGTGTGATCGACATACCCATCCTTAGCAATCGGTCCTCGCGTCCCCAGTCTGCCGTACGCGCCCGGCACTCCCGGCACTTCGCGCCAACGCGCGCATGTCCCGCGCACGGCGGCCGGGCCCGTGCGTGATCTTGCCCGGCGGGGTGGGCGGAGAACCGTCCAGAACGGCTGTTCCCATCCGGAACGGGGTCGGTCCCGGCACGGGGCTCATTCCGGCACCGGGTTCACGCAGACACCCGGTTGACGCGGGCATCCGGTTCAGGCAGGCATCCGTTCAGTGGCAGAGCCGCGCCTCGTGCCGCGCGTGACCGACCGGCTCCAACTGGAAGGTGCAGTGCTCGACGTCGAAGTGGTCGCCCAGACACCCCTGGAGCTCGTGCAGCATCTTCTCGTGGCCGATCGCGTTCAGCACGTCCGAGCGGACCACGACGTGCGCCGACAGCACCGGCATCCCCGAGGTGATCGTCCAGGCGTGCAGATCGTGCACGTCCTCCACCCCGTCCAGGGCGACGATATGGGCGCGCACCTCGGCCATGTCGACGTCCCTGGGGGCCGATTCGAGGAGCACGTCGAGCGTCTCGCGCAGCAGCTTCACCGTGCGCGGCACGATCATCAGCCCGATGACCAGCGAGGCGACCGGGTCGGCGGCCTGCCAGCCGGTGGTGAGGATCACCACCGCCGAGACCAGCACCGCGACCGAGCCCAGCGCGTCCGCCGCCACCTCCAGGAACGCCCCGCGCACGTTCAGGCTCTCCGCCTGACCGCGCATCAGCAGCGTGAGGGAGATGATGTTCGCGACCAGGCCGACGGCGCCGAACCAGATCATCAGCCCGCCCTCGGTGGGCGCGGGCGTGAAGAACCGCTGCACCGCCTCGTACAGGACGTACCCGCCCACCCCGAGCAGCAGCAGACAGTTGGCGAGCGCGGCGAGGATCTCCGCGCGGGCGTAGCCGAAGGTGCGATGGGTGCTCGCGGGACGGTTGGCGAAGTGGATGGCGAGCAGCGCCATGCCGAGGCCCAGCGCGTCGGTCGCCATGTGCGCGGCGTCCGCGATCAGCGCGAGGGAGTCCGCGAGCACCCCGCCGACGATCTCCACCACCATCACGGTGAGCGTGATCGCCAGCGCCACCCGCAGCCGGCCGCGGTAGGCCGCGGCGGCCGTACCGGTCGTCGGTGCGTGGGTGTGCGTATGGCCGTGGTCGTGCCCAGCCCCCATGACAGCAGCCTCCCTGTGGTCGCCCGGGATCACAGTCAACTACGGGTGGGGGGTATCCGGCAACGCGGCACTGAACACCGTTGTCATATGCTCTGACCTGCGGAAACGATCCCCAGGTCAGAGCCCTTGCCGGACCCGTCAGAGGGTCGGCGCCGCCTGCGCGCCGTGGTGCAGTCGCCAGCCCAGCCAGGCCGACTCGACCATCTCGCGCACCCCGCGCCGCGCCGTCCAGCCCAGCTCGCGCGCGGCCAGTCCGGCCCCGGCGACCGCGCGCGGCGCGTCCCCGGGCCGCCGGTCCTCCACCAGCGCCGGACGGGTGTCCCCGGTCACCTCGCCGATCAGGGTGATCAGCTCGCGCACCGAGACGCCCTCGCCCCGGCCGATGTTGACCGTGAGATCCCCGGCCGCGTCCGGCGCGGACAGCCGCCGGGTCGCCGCGAGATGCGCCTCGGCCAGATCGCTGACATGGATGTAGTCCCGGACGCAGGTGCCGTCCGGGGTCGGGTAGTCGGCGCCGAAGATCCGCGGGGCCTCGTCCCGGGTGAGCCGGTCGAAGACCATCGGGACGATGTTGAAGATCCCGGTGTCGGCCAGGACGGGCTCGGCCGCCCCGGCCACGTTGAAGAAGCGCAGACAGGCCGTCGCCATGCCGTGCGCCTGCCCCGCCGCCCGCACCAGCCACTCTCCGGCGAGCTTGGTCTCGCCGTACGGGTTCACCGGGGCGCACGGGGTGTCCTCCGTGATGAGGTCCACATCCGGATTGCCGTAGACGGCCGCGGACGAGGAGAACACGAAGCGGCGCACCCCGGCCGCGGCGACCGTCTCCAGGAGGGTGGCGAGACCGCCGACGTTGTCCCGGTAGTAGAGGGTGGGCCGCGCCACCGACTCGCCGACCTGCTTGTGCGCGGCCAGATGCACCACGCCCGTCACCGCGTGCTCGCCGAGCACCCGCTCCACCAGGGCGGCGTCCAGCGACGAGCCCCGCACCAGCGGCACGTCCGCCGGCAGCCGGGCGGGCATCCCGGACGAGAGGTCGTCCAGGACGACGACGCGCTCGCCGGCCGCGGTCATGGCGCGCGCCACATGGGCGCCTATGTATCCGGCTCCGCCGGTGATCAGCCAGGTCATGGCCGCCCACCCTATGCCGACACCCGGGCGCCGCCCGCAATGTCCCCCGATGTCCGCCCGCCCCGGGGCGCGGTTTGTTCGCCGGGCCGCCGATCACCGATGATGATCTCGGCGGAGGCCGGTCCGCGCCAGGCACGGACCGGGTCCGTCGGCACCGCGCCGCACGGCCGGAGCGTGCCGACGGGAGCCTGAACGGCCGGTGAACACGGCCTTCCCGGCATCCGATAGCCTCTGCCGACAACGCCGCCCGCCCGGCCCCGCCCGGTGCACCCCATGGGCGCCCCCACCTGCACACGACCGGCGCGGACGCGTCGGCACCCAGGGAGTGACTTCGGTTGTCGACCGCCATCCTCACCGGTCAGCCGGTTCCCGGATCGTCGCTCGAGAGCGACCTGCGGTCCCTCGGCTTCGACGTCCTCCCGGCCGCCGACGCCGCCGAGACCGGGAGCCTGCTCGCCGCGATACCGGCCCAGGAGCGCGTCGCCGTGGTCGACGCCCGCTTCGTGGGCCACCCGCACGCGCTGCGCCTCGGACTGACCGACCCCCGCTTCCCGCTCGCCGCGGTGCCGGGCGCGCTCACCGCGCAGCCCGCCGCCCGCGCGGCCCTCACCCGGGCGCTGGCCCACGAGACCACGTCGGGCGGCGGCGCCCTGGCGGTGGACAGCCTCGCCGACCGGATCGCCGACGTCCTGGTGGCCGAGGGCGACGACGTCCACCGCCCCGAGCTGGGCAGTCTGGTCGCCGAGGTCCCCACCGACCCCCAGACCCGCAACGAGGCACGGCAGGCCGTGGCCGCCGTCGACGACGAGGCCGTACGCCTGAAGTCGGCCGTGAAGGCCCGCGACGGGTTCTTCACCACCTTCTTCATCAGCCCGTACTCGCGCTACATCGCCCGCTGGTGCGCCCGCCGCGGACTGACCCCGAACCAGGTCACCACCGCCTCCCTGATCACCGCGCTGATCGCGGCCGGCTGCGCCGCCACCGGCACCCGGGCCGGGTTCGTCGCGGCCGGTGTGCTCCTGATCGCGTCCTTCGTGCTCGACTGCACCGACGGCCAGCTCGCCCGCTACTCGCTCCAGTACTCCACCCTCGGCGCCTGGCTCGACGCCACCTTCGACCGGGCCAAGGAGTACGCCTACTACGCCGGCCTCGCCCTCGGCGCGGCCCGCGGCGGCGACGACGTCTGGGCGCTCGCCCTGGGCGCGATGATCCTCCAGACCTGCCGGCACGTCGTGGACTTCTCCTTCAACGAGGCCAACCACGACGCCACCGCCAACACCAGCCCCACCGCCGCCCTCTCCGGCAAGCTCGACAGCGTCGGCTGGACGGTCTGGGCACGGCGGATGATCGTCCTGCCCATCGGCGAACGCTGGGCCATGATCGCCGTCCTGACGGCGTTCACCACCCCGCGCATCACCTTCTACGCCCTGCTGATCGGCTGCGCCTTCGCGGCGACCTACACCACGGCCGGGCGCGTGCTGCGCTCACTGACCCGCAAGGCCCGCCGCACGGACCGGGCGGCCGGGGCGCTGGCGGACCTGGCGGACAACGGCCCGCTCGTCGGTGCGCTCGTTCCCGTCCTGAAGGGCCGCGGCCCCCGCATCGCGCCGCTCAGTGCCGGTCTCGGCGCCGTCCTGGTGGTGGCCGCCGCCTGGGCCTGGGGCCCGAGCTGGTGGGTCGTCCCGCCGGCCGCCCTGTACGTCGTCACCTCGGCCGAGGCCGTCACCCGCCCCCTCAAGGGCGCCCTGGACTGGCTGGTCCCGCCGATCCTGCGGGCCGGCGAGTACCTGACCGTCCTCGTCCTGGCGGCCCGCGCGGAGGTGAACGGAGCGCTTCCGGCGGCTTTCGGACTGGTGGCCGCCGTCGCCTACCATCACTACGACACGGTGTACCGCATCCGCGGGAACGCCGGAGCGCCGCCGGCCTGGCTGGTGCGTGCCATCGGGGGACAGGACGGGCGGACCCTGCTCGTCGCCGTGCTGGCCGCGCTGCTCACCGGCGCGCAGTTCACGGTCGCGCTCACGGTCCTGGCCGTGGCCGTCGCCCTCGTGGTGCTCGTGGAGAGCACCCGCTTCTGGGTCTCCGCAGGGGCCCCAGCCGTACACGACGAAGGAGAACCCGCATGATCGGCCTCGTGCTGGCGGCCGGCGCCGGACGCCGTCTGCGCCCCTACACCGACAGCCTGCCCAAGGCGCTGGTGCCGGTGGGGCCCGCGGGCATAGAGGGCGAGCCCACGGTCCTGGACCTGACGCTCGGCAACTTCGCCGAGATCGGTCTGACCGAGGTCGCGGTGATCGTCGGCTACCGCAAGGAGGCCGTGTACGCGCGCAAGGAGGCGCTGGAGGCGAAGTACGGCCTCAAGCTCACCCTGATCGACAACGACAAGGCCGAGGAGTGGAACAACGCCTACTCCCTGTGGTGCGGCCGTGACGCCCTCAAGGACGGCGTGATCCTCGCCAACGGCGACACCGTGCACCCGGTCTCCGTCGAGAAGACCCTGCTGGCCGCCCGCGGCGACGGCAAGAGGATCATCCTCGCGCTGGACACCGTGAAGTCGCTGGCCGACGAGGAGATGAAGGTCGTCGTCGACCCCGCCAAGGGCATGACGAAGATCACCAAGCTGATGGACCCGGCCGAGGCGACCGGTGAGTACATCGGCGTCACCCTCATCGAGGGCGACGCCGCCCCCGAGCTGGCCGACGCGCTGAAGACGGTCTGGGAGACCGACCCCCAGCAGTTCTACGAGCACGGCTACCAGGAGCTGGTCGACCGCGGCTTCCGGATCGACGTCGCCCCGATCGGCGAGGTCGCCTGGGTCGAGATCGACAACCACGACGACCTCGCCCGAGGACGGGAGATCGCGTGCCAGTACTGACCCGGCTCATCCCCTCACCGGTCGTCGTGGACATCCGCCCGGGTGCCCTGGACGACCTCGGGGGTGTCCTCGCCGACGAGCGCATCTCGCACTCCGGCAAGCTCGCCGTCGCCGTCAGCGGCGGCTCCGGCGCCCGGCTGCGCGCCCGGCTCGAACCGTCCCTGCCCGGCGCCGCCTGGTACGAGGTCGGCGGCGGCACCCTCGACGACGCGGTCCGGCTGGCGAGCGACATAAAGGCCGGCCACTACGACGCGGTCGTGGGCCTCGGCGGCGGCAAGATCATCGACTGCGCGAAGTTCGCCGCGGCACGGGTCGGCCTCCCGCTGGTCGCCGTCCCCACGAACCTCGCGCACGACGGACTGTGCTCGCCGGTCGCCACCCTCGACAACGACGCGGGCCGCGGCTCCTACGGTGTGCCCAACCCGATCGCCGTCGTGATCGACCTCGACGTCATCCGCGAGGCCCCGGTGCGGTTCGTCCGGGCCGGGATCGGTGACGCGGTGTCGAACATCTCGGCCATCGCGGACTGGGAGCTGGCGGCCCGGGTCAAGGGCGAGAAGATCGACGGCCTGGCCGCCGCGATCGCCCGCCAGGCCGGCGAGGCCGTCCTGCGCCACCCGGGCGGGGTCGGCGACACCGGCTTCCTCCAGGTGCTGGCCGAGGCGCTGGTGCTCAGCGGTATCGCGATGTCGGTCTCGGGCGACTCCCGCCCGTCCTCCGGCGCCTGCCACGAGATCAACCACGCCTTCGACCTGCTCTTCCCCAAGCGGGCCGCCGCCCACGGCGAGCAGTGCGGCCTCGGCGCGGCCTTCGCGATGTATCTGCGCGGAGCCCACGAGGAGTCGGCCTTCATGGCCGAGGTGCTGCGCAGACACGGGCTTCCGGTGCTCCCGGAGGAGATCGGCTTCACGGTGGACGAGTTCGTCCGCGTCGTGGAGTTCGCCCCCGAGACCCGGCCCGGCCGCTACACGATCCTCGAACACCTCGACCTCAAGCCCGAACAGATCAAGGACACCTACGCCGACTATGTCAAGGCCATCGGTAGCTGAACTCAGACCGGTCGTCCACCCTCCGGGGGTGAAGGACCGGCGCAGCGGTGAGCACTGGATGGGGCGCCTCTACATGCGTGAGGTGTCCCTGCGGGTCGACCGCTACCTGGTGAACACCAGGGTCACGCCCAACCAGCTCACGTACCTGATGACCGTCTTCGGCGTGCTCGCCGCCCCGGCGCTGCTGGTGCCGGGGATCACGGGCGCCGTGCTCGGCGTGGTCTGCGTGCAGATGTATCTGCTCCTCGACTGCGTCGACGGCGAGATCGCCCGCTGGAAGAAGCAGTACTCGCTCAACGGCGTCTACCTGGACCGGGTCGGCGCCTATCTCACCGACGCCGCCGTGCTGGTCGGCCTCGGTCTGCGCGCCGCCGATCTGTGGGGGACGGGCCGGATCGACTGGCTGTGGGCGTTCCTCGGCACGCTCGCCGCGCTCGGCGCCATCCTGATCAAGGCGGAGACCGACCTGGTGGGCGTGGCCCGCCACCAGGGCGGGCTGCCGCCGGTCAAGGAGGCCGCCGCCGAGCCGCGCTCCTCCGGCATGGCGCTGGCCCGCCGGGCCGCCGCCGCGCTCAAGTTCCACCGGCTGATCCTCGGCATCGAGGCGTCCCTGCTGATCCTGGTCCTGGCGATCGTGGACCAGATGCGCGGCGACCTCTTCTTCACCCGGCTCGGGGTGGCCGTCCTGGCCGGCATCGCGCTGCTCCAGACCCTGCTGCACCTGGTGTCCATCCTCGCCTCCAGCAGGCTGAAGTGAGCGGCGTCAAGGTCGGCGCGGTCGTCATCACCATGGGCAACCGGCCGGACGAGCTGCGGGCCCTGCTCGACTCCGTCGCCAAACAGGACGGCGACCCGGTCGAGGTCGTCGTCGTCGGCAACGGCGCACCCGTCCCGGACGTCCCCGAGGGCGTCCGCACGGTCGAGCTGCCCGAGAACCTCGGCATCCCCGGCGGCCGCAACGTCGGCATCGAGTCCTTCGGACCCGGCGGCCGGGACGTCGACGTCCTGCTCTTCCTCGACGACGACGGCCTGCTCCCGCGGAACGACACCGCCGCGCTGTGCCGGGAGGCGTTCGCCGCCGACCCGGCGCTCGGCATCATCAGCTTCCGCATCGCCGACCCGGACACCGGCGTCACCCAGCGCCGCCACGTCCCCCGGCTGCGCGCCGCCGACCCGATGCGCTCCTCCCGGGTCACCACCTTCCTGGGCGGCGCCAACGCCGTCCGTACGAAGGTCTTCGCGGACGTGGGCGGACTGCCGGACGAGTTCTTCTACGCCCATGAGGAGACCGACCTCGCCTGGCGGGCCCTCGACGCGGGCTGGATGATCGACTATCGGTCGGACATGGTCCTCCACCACCCCACGACGGCGCCCTCCCGGCACGCGGTCTACCACCG
>NZ_JAANNX010000033.1:0-64637 GCF_013363615.1 Streptomyces sp. CAI-85
ACAAGAACAACACCGACAACAAGGGCGCCTCCTACGGCACGCACGAGAACTACCTCATGAAGCGGGAAACCGCCTTCTCCGACATCGTGCGCCACCTCACCCCCTTCTTCGTCTCCCGCCAGGTCTTCGCCGGCGCCGGACGCGTCGGCATCGGCCAGGACGGCCACGAACACGGCTTCCAGCTCAGCCAGCGCGCCGACTACTTCGAAGTCGAGGTCGGCCTCGAGACCACCCTCAAGCGCCCCATCATCAACACCCGCGACGAACCCCACGCCGACGCCGAGAAGTACCGCCGCCTCCACGTGATCATCGGCGACGCCAACCTCTCCGAGATCTCCACCTACCTCAAGCTCGGCACCACGGCGCTGGTCCTCTCCATGATCGAGGACGGCTTCATCGCGGTGGACCTCGCGGTCGACCAGCCCGTACGCACCCTCCACCAGGTCTCCCACGACCCCACGCTCAAGCGCCTCGTCACGCTGCGCAGCGGCCGCACACTGACCGCCGTCCAGCTCCAGATGGAGTACTTCGAGCTGTCGCGCAAGTACGTGGAGGAGCGCTACGGCGCCGACGCCGACGACCAGACCAAGGACGTCCTCGCCCGCTGGGAGGACACGCTCACGCGCCTCGAGAACGACCCCATGAGCCTCGCCGGCGAACTCGACTGGGTCGCCAAGCGGGAGCTCATGGAGGGCTACCGCCGCCGCGACGACCTCGACTGGGACGCCGCACGCCTCCACCTCGTCGACCTCCAGTACGCCGACGTACGCGCCGAGAAGGGCCTCTACAACCGCCTCGTGGCCCGCGGCCGCATCAAGCGGCTCCTCGACGAGGCCGAGGTCGAGCGCGCCCGGTCCAAGCCCCCGGAGGACACCCGCGCCTACTTCCGCGGCCGCTGCCTGGAGCAGTACGCCGACGACGTCGCCGCGGCCTCCTGGGACTCGGTCATCTTCGACCTCCCCGGCCGCGACAGCCTCCAGCGCGTCCCAACCCTCGAACCGCTTCGCGGAACGCGAAATCACGTCAAGGCGCTCCTGGACCGCTGCCGCACGGCAGAAGACCTGGTCAGGGTCCTGTCGGGCGGCTGAACGAGCCACAGCACGCACCCTTGCGGACAGGGTGGAAATCCTGCCGCGAGGGAATCATCGAGATGGCCCTCGTACGTTGGAACAACTGCGGGGCCGATGTCGGACCCGCCTTGTAGGGTCTGATCATCACCGATCGGCAGGAATGCCGACCTGTCGACCATGTCGGGCGAACTGAGCGGGGTGAAGGTTATGGCGACCAAGGACACCGGCGGCGGACAGCAGAAGGCGACGCGCTCCACGGAAGAGACCGAGGAGCAGACGACCGAGGCGCAGGGCTCCGAAGACCTCAAGGAGCGCCAGGAAAAGCTGAGCGACGACGTGGACTCCGTTCTTGACGAAATTGACGATGTACTCGAAGAGAACGCCGAGGATTTCGTGAGGTCCTTCGTGCAAAAAGGTGGCGAGTAGGGCCTAGTAGGTCGCTTTCGCCTTCGAAATGAAGGTGCGGGGGTAAGGGTGGCGGACGAGCCGGACGCGAAGCACTGCCGGAAATGCGAGCGGGACCTGCCGCCTGCGGCGTTCGCGCGTGACCGGAACCGGCGGGACGGCCTCCAGGTGCACTGCCGGGAGTGCGTGGCGGAGTACAGCGCCGCGCACTACCGGCGGCGCCGGGAGGCCCTGGGGAAGAAGGTCCGGGAGAAGGTGGACGTCCCGGCGGGCCACAAGCTCTGCCGGACCTGCGGAGAGATCAAGCCGCACGACGCCTGGCACCGCAACGCGACCGCTTCGGACGGACTGTCGACGCGGTGCAAGGCGTGCCGGGCCGAGCGGGGGCGGCGGGATCATCTGATGCGCCAGTACGGCATCACCGAAGCCCAGCGCGACGAATTGATCGCCTCTCAGGGCGGCGTCTGCTGTATATGTCTGGCCGCTCCGGCCGAACATGTGGATCACTGCCATCAGACGGGTAGGGTCCGAGGCGTACTGTGCTTCAGCTGCAATGCCGCACTGGGGCAGTTCAAGGATCGGCCCGATGCCATAAGGCGGGCTGCGACATATGTGGAAGGAAACGCGTGGAAGCCAACACTCGTAGCACCGGGCGTCTACCGGCTGCCTTCCTGACGCCTGGGTCGTCCTCGTTCATGGACTTTCTCTCCGAGCATCAGCCCGAGATGCTGCCGGGCAACCGGCAGTTGCCCCGTACGCAGGGTGTGATCGAGGCGCCGCACGGGACGACCATCGTCGGTGTGACGTTCCCGGGCGGTGTGGTGCTCGCCGGTGACCGGCGGGCGACCATGGGCAATGTCATCGCGCAGCGGGACATCGAGAAGGTGTTCCCGGCGGACGAGTACTCGGCCGTCGGTATCGCCGGCACGGCGGGTCTCGCCGTCGAGATGGTCAAGCTGTTCCAGTTGGAGCTGGAGCATTTCGAGAAGGTCGAGGGGGCGCAGCTCTCGCTGGAGGGCAAGGCGAACCGGCTGTCGACGATGATCCGTTCCAACCTGGGCATGGCGATGCAGGGGTTGGCGGTGGTGCCGTTGTTCGCGGGGTTCGATGTGGACCGTGGCAAGGGGCGGATCTTCTCGTACGACGTGACGGGTGGCCGTTCGGAGGAGCACAACTTCGCGGCGACGGGTTCGGGCTCGGTGTTCGCGCGGAGTGCGATGAAGAAGCTGTTCCATGACGCTCTGACCGAGGAGCAGGCGACCACGTTGGTGGTGCAGGCTCTGTACGACGCGGCGGACGACGATTCGGCGACGGGTGGTCCGGATGTCGCGCGCCGGATCTATCCGATCATCACGGTGATCACCGAGAGTGGTTTCCGCAGGCTGACGGAGGAGGAGTCCTCCGAGATCGCCCGTGTGATTCTTGCGCGCCGGCTGGAGCAGCCGGACGGGCCGCGTGCCGCTCTGCTGTAGGGGCGGGGCCGTTTCTCATCGCAGGTGATCCAGTGACTTCGACAGAAAGGGACGGATAACCGGTGTCGACTCCGTTCTATGTGTCTCCTCAGCAGGCGATGGCGGATCGCGCGGAGTATGCGCGCAAGGGCATCGCTCGTGGCCGCAGTCTGGTGGTGCTCCAGTACGCCGACGGCATTGTGTTCGTGGGTGAGAACCCGTCGCGTGCGTTGCACAAGTTCAGTGAGATCTATGACCGGATCGGTTTCGCGGCCGCCGGTAAGTACAACGAGTACGAGAATCTTCGGATCGGTGGTGTGCGGTACGCCGATCTGCGGGGCTACACGTATGACCGGGACGATGTGACCGCGCGTGGTCTGGCGAACGTGTACGCGCAGACGTTGGGGACGATCTTCTCGTCGGCGGGTGAGAAGCCGTACGAGGTGGAGCTGGTGGTGGCCGAGGTGGGTGCCACGCCGGACGGGGATCAGATCTATCGGCTGCCGCACGACGGTTCGATCGTGGACGAGCACGGTTCGGTGGCGGTCGGTGGTAACGCGGAGCAGATCAGCAGTTATCTGGATCAGCGTCATCAGGACGGTATGACGTTGGCGGAGGCGTTGAAGCTGGCGGTGCAGGCGTTGTCGCGGGACACCAACGGTACGCAGCGGGAGATTCCCGCGGAGCGGCTGGAGGTGGCGGTGCTGGACCGGACGCGTCCGCAGTCGCGGAAGTTCAAGCGGATCGTGGGTCCGCAGTTGTCGCGGTTGCTGGCTGCGGGGGGTGCCGAGTCGGAGGCGGAGAGTTCCGAGGAGGAGGGTTCCGGTGAGGAGTGACGCGGTGCGGGGCGTCGTGTCCTGTTGGTGAGTGTTTGTGCGGTGTGTTCTGTGCCCCGGTCGTCCGTCGGCCGGGGCGCGGGGCTTTTCAGGGGCCGGGTGGCGTTCAGGGGGTGCTGGGTGGGGCTGTGGAGCCTCGGAGGACGAGTTGGACGGGGATGTCTCCGGCGTCGGGTTCGCGGCCGTCCAGGACGGCGAGGAGGGCGTGCATGCCGCGTTCGCCGAATTGTTCGGCGTCGAGTCGGACGGTGGTGAGTTCGGGGTCGAGGGCGGTGGCGAGGGCGAGGTCGTCGAGGCCGGTGACGGAGAGGTCGTCGGGGATGCGCAGGCCGAGGCGGCGGAGGGCTTTGTAGGCGCCGGCGGCGAGTTTGTCGTCGTCGCAGACGATGGCGGTGGGGCGGGGTCCCGGTGTGGTGAGGGCGGTTTCGGCGGCGCGTCGGGCGTCGTCGATGGTGATGGCGGCGGGGGCGGTGCGCAGGGTGGTGCCGGGGACGGCGGTGAGGCGGCGGGCGAGTTCGTGGGCGCGGACGTGGAAGGTCCAGGAGGGGATGTCGGCGGCGAGGTGGAGGAAGTGGCGGTGGCCGAGGCCGAGGAGGTGGTCGGTGATCTGGCGGATGCCGTCGGTGATGTCGAGGTTGACGGTGGCGGCGCCGAGGCTGCCGGTGGGGTCGCTGTCGAGCATGACGAGGGGGAGTTGGTCGCCGCGGATGGCGGTGAGGGCGTCGGCGGCCATGGAGGAGGCGATGACGCCGTCGAGGGCGGCCTGGGCGGAGGCGAAGGGGTCGCGGGCCGGGCCGACGCCTTCGGGGGAGGGGTAGAGGACGACGCCGAAGCCGTGGGCGGCGGCGACGCGGGCGGCGCCGGTGTAGACGCCGGCGAAGAATTCGGTGGTGAGGGCGGGGACGACGAGGAGGACGGTGCGGGTGTGGCCGAGGCGGAGGTTGCGGGCGGCGAGGTTGGGGCGGTAGCCGAGGTCGCGGGCGGCCTGGCGGACGCGCGCGGCGGTGGTCTCGGAGACGCGGCCGCGCCATTTGTCGCCGAGGACGAGGGAGACGGCGGCCTGGGAGACGCCGGCGGCCTGGGCGACGTCGCGGCTGGTGGGTCGGGTGCCTCGGGCCACCGGGGTGCTGCTCCTTCGTCTGGACTGGTGAACAGCGCACATGGTACGTATGACAAGAGACGTTATACGTAAAACCCCGGGTCGGTCCGCCGTTCCGGGCGAGCCGACGGAGGCGGGCCGGTGGCCGCTGGTTTCGCGGGGTACGGGGAGATCCTGAGGGCGCGGCATGCCGCGCGGCTGCTGGGCGGGACGCTGGTGGGGCGGCTGCCGAACGCGACGTCGGCGATCGCGATCATGCTGTTCGTGCGGGCCGAGGGCGGTACGTACAGCCTGGGCGGGGCGCTGGTGGCGGTGTACGGCGTGGCGAACGCGGTGGGGCAGCCGTTGCTGGGCCGGCTGGTGGATCTGTACGGGCAGCCGCGGGTGCAGTTGCCGGCGGCGGTGGTGTCGGCGCTGGCGATGGCGGTGTTCGCGTTCACGGGGCTGGATCCGCTGCTGCTCGCGTATGCGGCGGTGGGGGCGGCGGGGTTGTTCACGCCGCCGTTGGAGGGGGGTCTGCGGGCGTTGTGGCCGTCGGTGCTGCGCCGGGAGGATCAGGTGCACACGGCGTATTCGATGGACGCGGTGGCGCAGGAGGTCATGTTCACGGTGGGGCCGCTGCTGGTGACGTTGTGCGTGGCGCTGGGGTCGGAGCGGGCGGCGTTGCTGGTGCTGAACGGTGTGGGGGTGCTGGGGGCGTTGTCGGTGGTGGTGTCGGCGCCGTCGCGGGCGTGGCGGTCGGCGCCGCGGGAGGCGCACTGGCTGGGGGCGTTGCGGTCGCCGGGGCTGCTGGTGCTGTTGGGGGCGTTGCTGTGGGTGGGGATCGCGATGGGGTCGATCACGGTGGCGGCGGTGCCGTACGCGGATGCTCATGGCGGTGATGTGGTGTACGGGTGGCTGATGGCGGCGCTGGGGCTTGGTGCGCTGGTGGGTGGTGTGGGGTATGGGGCGCGGCGGTGGAGCGGGGTGCCGGAGCGGCGGCTGCGGGTGCTGGTGGCGTTTCTGGCGGTGTGTTATCTGCCGTTGACGCTGATGCCCGGGCCGGTGGCGATGGTGGGGCTGGCGGTGCTCGCGGGTGTGTTTCTGGCGCCGGTGCTGGCGTGTGCGTTCGTGATCGTGGACCGGCATGCTCCGCGGGGGACGGTGACGGAGGCGTTCTCGTGGCTGGTGACGATGTTCACGGTGGGCGCGTCGGCCGGGACGGCTCTGGCGGGGCCGGTGGTCGAGGCGGGCGGGGCGCGGTGGGGGTTCGCTCTGCCGGGGGTGGCGGGTGCGGTGGCTTTGGTGGTTTTGCTGGTCACGGGCAGGGTACTGGGGGTGCCCGCGGAATGCGGGGTCGTTGCGGCTTCATCGGAAAATGATCCAAACCGTGCTGCCGAACCCCGTTTCAGTTCAGGGGATCGGGCGTAATGTTCAGTCATGGACCGCCGCATTTTCGGGCTGGAGAACGAGTACGGCGTCACGTGCACGTTCAGGGGACAGCGCCGCCTGTCGCCTGACGAGGTGGCGCGGTACCTCTTCCGCCGTGTCGTGTCATGGGGCCGTAGCAGCAATGTCTTTCTGCGGAACGGCGCCCGCCTGTATCTCGACGTGGGTTCGCATCCGGAATACGCGACACCGGAATGTGACAATGTGACCGAACTGGTCACCCACGACAAGGCCGGCGAGCGCATTCTCGAAGGACTCCTGGTGGACGCGGAACGACGCCTGCACGAGGAAGGAATCGCGGGCGACGTCTACCTCTTCAAGAACAACACCGACTCGGCGGGCAACTCTTATGGTTGCCACGAGAACTACCTGGTGGCGCGGCACGGGGAGTTCTCCCGGCTCGCGGACATCCTGATCCCGTTCCTGGTGACCCGGCAGCTTCTGTGCGGCGCGGGCAAGGTGCTCCAGACGCCTCGTGGGGCCGTCTACTGCGTCAGCCAGCGCGCCGAGCACATCTGGGAGGGCGTCTCCTCGGCGACGACCCGTTCGCGACCCATCATCAACACCCGTGACGAGCCGCACGCGGACGCCGAGCGGTACCGGCGGCTGCATGTCATCGTCGGGGACTCGAACATGTCCGAGACGACCATGCTGCTGAAGGTCGGTGCGACCGATCTGGTGCTGCGCATGATCGAGGCGGGCACGGTGATGCGTGATCTGACGCTGGAGAACCCGATCCGGGCGATCCGTGAGGTCAGTCATGACATCACGGGCCGGCGCAAGGTGCGCCTCGCCAGCGGCCGTGAGGCGTCGGCGCTGGAGGTGCAGCGCGAGTACTACGAGAAGGCCGTGGACTTCGTGGAGCGCCGCGGGATCCGTACGGGCACGGTCGATCAGGTCCTGGAGCTGTGGGGCCGGACGCTGGACGCGATCGAGGCGGAGGATCTCGACCGGATCGGCACCGAGATCGACTGGGTGATGAAGTACAAGCTCATCGAGCGGTACCGGGCCAAGCACAACATGACGATGTCGCATCCGCGGGTGGCGCAGATAGACCTCGCCTACCACGACATCCACCGTCGTCGTGGTCTGTACTACCTGCTGGAGCGCAAGGGGCAGGCGACCCGGATCTGCAACGACCTGAAGATCTTCGAGGGCAAGTCGGTGCCCCCGCAGACGACGCGGGCGCGGTTGCGCGGGGACTTCATCCGCCGGGCCCAGGAGCAGCGCCGGGACTTCACGGTGGACTGGGTGCATCTGAAGCTCAACGACCAGGCGCAGCGCACCGTGTTGTGCAAGGACCCGTTCCGTTCGGTGGACGACCGGGTGGAGAAGCTGATCGCCGGTATGTGAGCCGGTGGTGCGTGTGTGAGCCGGTTCAGGCCCGGTGTCCGGAGGTGTTCGTCGCCTCCGGGCACCGGGCTTTTCCGTGCGTCTCTGTCAATTCGGGTGCAGGCGGGGCGAGTTGGTGTTAATTTCTGGCCAGTCGTCATGGCCATGACCGGGCTGACGGCTCGCTGTGATGTCCCGACGGGGGACGTCAGAAGCATCGACACACAACGGGGGCTCATTGTGCGCTCAGTCACGACACATGCCCGAACGGCGGTCGTCCTCGGGACGGCGGGACTCGTCGCCGCGACAGCGCTGGTGGGAGTGACCGCCTCGCCCGCCGAGGCGTACTGCCGCACCGGCATGACGAAGTGGAACAGCACCGCCAACGCGAAGACCATCGGCGCCAACACCACGTTCCCCAGCGGGCTGAGGAGCGGGCTCAACGGCGGGCTGGCGCAGTGGAACCGCAGCGGTTCCGCGCTGCGCTACAACGCGCCCGTCTACACCAGCGGCTGGCAGATCTACGCCTGGCGCGCGTCCTACAGCTACACCAGCCTCATGGGCAGCGCGCCCGGCTACGCCTCCGCCCAGCGCTCCGGCAGCACCCACAACGGCGGCACGCTGTACCTGTCCAACCGGTTCACCTGGGTCAACGGCAGCCAGGACATCAACGCCGGCAAGGCGGACGTGCAGACGGTCGCCGTGCACGAGATCGGTCACTTCACCGGACTCGCCCACCCCTGGTCGCCGCACTGCACCGACGGCACGGCGTACACCGACGCCGAGAAGAAGTCGGTCATGACGGCGATCAACAGCGGTACCCGGCGCTCGCTGAACAGCGACGACATCGCCGGCGTCACGGCCATCTACTGAACGGGGGAGACCAAGAGATGAGTGCAGTTCGCACGACGAGGC
Organism: Streptomyces sp. CAI-85; assembly: GCF_013363615.1. Taxonomy (NCBI): domain Bacteria; kingdom Bacillati; phylum Actinomycetota; class Actinomycetes; order Kitasatosporales; family Streptomycetaceae; genus Streptomyces; species Streptomyces sp. CAI-85. Next base: position 8,537 of record NZ_JAANNX010000033.1, read on the forward strand.
CGCGCGCCGCGGCCCGTGCCGCGGCCGCCGTCGCCCTGCTGGTGCTCGGCGCCACGGCCTGCGCGGGAACCGGCACGGACAGCGGGTCCGGTGCCGCGAAGAAGGACGGGGCCGAGCCGGTCCGGGTCATATCCGGCCACCCGTACGCGGTCGACAGCAGCCCCGAGGCCGCCCTGGCATTCCCGCTCAACGAGAACGTCTTCGAGGGCACGGTCGTGAAGACGCGTCCCGATGTGTACGCCAAGGACGTGCTCGACGACGGATCGACCTTCGAGGTCGTCTACACGCCCGTCGTCGTCCGGGTCGACGAGGTCCACAAGGGCGGCCTGAAGAAGGGCGCCGAGGTCGTCCTGCGGTCGATGGGCGGCACCGCCGACGGCGTCCGCTACGAGATCGGGGAGGCCCCGGCGAAGAACGTCTTCACCAAGGGCGCCTCCCTCGTCGTCTTCGGCAGCGCCTACGAGGCCGTCGACTCCGAGAGCGCCCCGGCGCTGACGCCCAACTTCCTCTACCGGGAGGCGGGTGACACCGTCGTCGACGCCACCTACGCGGACGGCGCGCACGACGGCGGACCGGCCGCCCGCGCCGACCGGGCGAAGTTCCTCGGTGAACTCCGCTCGCTGGACGGCCACTCGGCCTCCTGACCCACCGCACCCTCCGCCCCGCGGAGCCGTGCACGCGTGAACGCCGCCCGGGCCGTACACCGGTCCGGGCGGCGGCGTGTCGCGTGCTGATCTGCCCCCGGCGCGCACAGGTCGTAGAGTGGCGGCCATTGCCCCCACCCCCGATCCCAGTTGGACGGATGAACCACACCATGAAACGACGCCTGGCCGCGATGCTGGCCGTTCCCGCCCTGCTGTTCACCGCCGCCGCGTGCGGATCGGACGACGGGAACAACGGCGACACCTCGGGAGGCGTCGCCGAGGTTTCGGGCAAGGCCGGGGCGAAGCCCGAGATCACGATTCCCAAGGACACCGACCCGTCCGAGAAGACCGTCGTCAAGACGGTCACGCCGGGCAGCGGTACGGCGATCAAGGACTCCGAGTTCGTGCGGCTGGACTGGACCGTCGAGAAGTGGGGCGACGACCAGCAGCTCGGCGGCACCTGGACCGACGCGGCCACCGGTGACACGCCCCGCAGGCAGGCCGTCGAGCAGATCGGCAAGCCGAGCCAGCAGTTGCCCGAGAAGGTCCTCGACGCGGTGAAGGGCCAGAAGCCCGGCAGCCGCATCCTGGTCCAGGGCACCGCGGGCGACCTGATCGGCGAGAACCTCAACACCGCCTCCGGGATCTCCGCCGACGACGTGCTGATCTGGGTGGTCGACCCGGTCGGCGGCACCGCCGTCGACGCCAAGGCCGAGGTCAAGGGCGAGCAGGCACCCCCGGCCGCCGGCATGCCCGAGGTCGAGGCCAAGCCGCAGCAGGCGGCCACCATCACCATCCCCAAGGGCGTCAAGGCACCCACCACGCTCAAGGAGCAGGTGCTGATCAAGGGCGACGGCAAGAAGGTCGAGGCCGGACAGGGCCTGATCGCCCAGTACACCGGGGTCAAGTGGGAGGACGGCAAGAAGTTCGACTCCTCCTGGGACCACGGCGGCGCCACCGCCTTCCAGATCGGCACCGGCTCCGTGGTGGAAGGCTGGGACAAGGGCCTGGTCGGCAAGAACGTCGGCGACCGGGTGCTGCTGGTGATCCCGCCCGCGCTCGCCTACGGCGCGAACCCCAGCAGCGAGCTGGCCAAGAACACGCTGGTCTTCGTCGTGGACATCCTCGGCACGGTCTGACCCCCGGGTCTGACAGGCTGTTCCCGACGCACGTCACGCAACAAGGAGAGAAGAAGTGAGCATCGACAAGCCCGAGATCGACTTCCCCGAAGGCGAGCCCCCGGCGGACCTGGAGATCAAGGACATCTGGGAGGGCGAGGGCGCCGTCGCGGAGGCCGGGCAGAACGTCACCGTCCACTACGTGGGTGTCGCCTTCAGCACGGGCGAGGAGTTCGACGCGAGCTGGAACCGCGGCACGCCGTTCACCTTCCCGCTCGGCGGCGGCCGGGTCATCAAGGGCTGGGACCGCGGTGTGCAGGGCATGAAGGTCGGCGGACGCCGCCAGCTCACCATCCCCGCCCACCTCGCCTACGGCGACCACAGCCCCACCCCGGCGATCAAGCCCGGCGAGACGCTGATCTTCGTCGTGGACCTGATCAAGGTCTGATCATCAAAGATCATCAAAAGATGATCGTCGCGGTCTGATCGCCCGGCGACCGTCGTACGACCGGGAGGCGACCGGAGTGCGACCGGTCGTGACCACCTGGGGCCCATGCCTGTCCGGGCATGGGCCCTCGGCTTTTGTCAGGACACCGCGGAGCGGTACGGTCGTCGCTCGTAAGCACCGAGTCGTCGGGTCGTGAGCACCGGGAAGAAGGCGAAGGGCGTCGATGGCCATTGCCAAGGCAGAGCGGCTGATGAACCTCGCGCTGTGTCTGCTCGGGACGCGCAGGCCGCTCAGCAAGCGGGAGCTGCGCGAGTCCGTCGAGGCGTACCTCGAGGCCGGCTCCGACGACTCCTTCAACCGCATGTTCGAGCGTGACAAGGACGATCTGCGCGAGCTGGGCCTGGTCATCGAGACCGTGGAGAGCCTCGACGGCGAGATCGGCTACCTCGCCCGCCGCGACAGCAACCGGCTGCCGCCCATCACCCTCGACGCCGAGGAGGCCGCCGCCCTGGGGCTCGCCGCCAAGGTGTGGCAGCAGGCCCGGCTCGCCGGCGCCGCCAGCGGCGCCCTCCAGAAGCTGCGCGCCGCCGGCCTGCCCGAGGACGTCGACCCCTACGAGGCGCACGGCGCGCTGGAACCGCGGATCCCCGTGCACGAGGCGGCCTTCGAACCGCTGATGCTGGCCCTGCGCGACCGCCGTCCCGTCGTCTTCGACTACCGCAAGGCCACCGCCGCCCGGCCCGAGCCCCGGCTCGTGGAGCCCTGGGCGCTGGAGTGCTGGCGCGGCCACTGGTACCTGGCCGGGTTCGACCGCGACCGGGGCGCCGAGCGCGTCTTCCGGCTGTCGCGGATCACCGGCAAGGTCCGCTCGCGCGGCACGAGCTTCACCGCGCCCGTCCCGGACGTCGTCACCGTCCGTGAGACCGTCGCGAGCTGGGCGGGGGAGAGCGCCGACCGCAGCGCCCTGATCCGGCTGCGCGCGGGCGCCGGTTACCCCCTGCGGGCGAAAGCCGCGGCCGTCCGGGAACTCGGGAACGGCTGGGACGAGTTGGAGATTCCGTACGGGCACGGGCTGGACGCCTGGCTGGTGGAGTTCGGGCCGGACGTGGTGGTGCTGGAGCCCGCCGAGCTGCGGGCGGACGTCGTGGACCGGCTGCGAGCCGTGGCCAAGGGCTGAGGGGGAGCGAGCAACACAGTGGCAGGCAAACCGGTCAGGCCGGCGAACGCGATCGACCAGACCCGGCGGATGCTCTCCCTGGTGACCTACCTCAGGGAACGCCCCGGCGCGCGGATCGAGGACGTGGCACGCGCCTTCGGCATCACCGAGGACGAACTGGTCTCCGACCTCGACGTGCTGCCCATGTGCGGCACCAGCTTCCGCGGCGGCGATCTGCTGGACATCGACACCGACGGCGAGCGCATCTGGTGGCACAACCCGGCCGCCCTGGGCGCCGACGCCGCCGAACCGCTGCGGCTCGCCGCCGACGAGGCGACCGCCCTGCTGGTCGCCGCGCGCGCGGTGGCCACGCTGCCGGGTCTGCGCGAGGGCGACCGGCAGGCGCTGCTGCGCGCCACCGCCAAGGTGGAGGCCGCCGCGGGCGAGGCCGCCGGGGCCAGCGCCCGGCTCTCGGTGACCTTCGAGTCCGAGGGCGGCGTCTTCGCCGACGTCGACCGGGCGATCTCCGAGCGCCGCCGGCTGTGGATCCGCTACTACTCGCCCGCCCGCGACGAGCTGTCCGAGCGTGAGATCGACCCGATCCGCCTCGTCTCCGTCGGCCACACCTATGTGGAGGCGTGGTGCCGGCGCTCCGAGGCCCGGCGCACCTTCCGGCTGGACCGCGTCGCCGAGATCAAGATCCTCGACGAGCCGTCCGCGCCGCCCGAGATCGAGCTGCGGGACCTGTCGGAGGCGCTGGTGCAGCCGGCCGCCGAGGATCCCGAGGTCGTCGTGGAGGTCGGCCCCGGCGGGCGCTGGGTCGCCGAGTACTACCCGCACGACAGCGCCGATGAACTTCCCGAGGGCGGGCTGCGTATCACCCTGCGCACGCCCGACCCGGCCTCGCTCAGACGCCTCGCCCTGCGGCTCGGCCGCGACGGCCGGATCGTCTCGCCCCCGGAGCTGGCCGACAGCGCCCGCCGGGCGGCCAGCGAGGCGCTGACGGCGTACGACGGCATGGACGCGGGCGAGCAGGCCGGTACTGCCGGGGGGCGGCAGGAGAGTCCGATCGAGGGGCGGGAGCAGCAGCGGTGAGCGAGACGATGACGTCCGGTGCGCGGGGCATCTCGGTGGCCTCGGCGTTCGCCGGGATGAGAAGCGTGGGCCCGGTCCTGTTCCGGGCCGGCTGCCCGGACTGCCGGGGCCGCTTCGAACTGGGCGCGAGCGCGCTGCTGCTCGCGATAGGTGCCAGCAGCCGCACCACGTTCTACTCGTTCACCTGCCCCGAGTGCGGCGCGGCCGTCCGCAAGCCGGCCGGCGAACGGATCGTCGAACTGCTCACCGGCGGCGGGGTACGCACCCTGCGCCTGCACACCGCGTAGCACGGTCTAGGCTCGGCTCATGTTCTGGCCGATGTTCGCCGTTGCCATGGGTTTCCTGGGTCTCGCCGTCCTCACGGTGTTCGCCGCCCGCGTCTTCCTGGAGGCCCGCCGCCTGGGCCACCAGGTCACGGAATCGGCCCGCCGCATCAACCGAGCCGCGGAGGACCTGGAACGGGCGGCGATGAGCGCGGCCAAGACCGCCGACACGTTGTGACTCCGTCGGCGAGGCGGGATCCAGGCCCGATACCGGCACGCTGTGAGTTTCGCGACGATACCAGGCGGGTCCGAAGCCGGCACGCGGCGAGCCCGGCGTCGGCGTTCCTGGGGTTTCGCGTCGGCACGCGATAGCCGCGGCGCGGGCATCGGCGGCAGGTGAGCGCCGTGCCGACTCGTGGCGGGCCCGGTGTCGGCACGGTGGGTCTCCGCAGGCTGAGACCTCGCCGTCGGCATCCTGCGAGCCCCACGCCGGCACGCGGCCGGTGCGGGGCGGTACGTGGTGAGCCTCCCGCGCCGGCACGCGACGAATCCGGCGCTCAGCGTGCTGTGAGTCGTGCGTCGCTATGTGGCGGGCACCCGCTGCCGGCGCGGTGAGCCCGGCGTCGCATGGTGTGAGTCTCCATCCGATACGTGGATACGTGGCGGATCCGGCGTCGGCACGCGGTGAGTCTCGTGCCCGCAGGCGGCGAGCCCGGCGTTCGGCATGCTGTGACTGCCGGTCCGGTGCGCGGGTGTGTCTCCCGTGCGCACAGCGCGGCGAATCCGGCGCCGGCGTCCTGGGAGTCCCGGGCCGGCACGCGGTGCGTGTCTTCCGCGCCGACAGACGGTGAGCCCAGGCACCGACGGCGAGCCCCGGCGTCGGTGTGACGTGAGGACCGGGCCGTCGGGGTGTGGGGGACCGCCGTCGGGGACCCGGGCGTCCGGTACCTGCACCTTGTGAGTCTGGTGAGGAATGCGTTTTGGGCCACTTCGCCCTCCCGCCCCGGCGCCAGGGGCAGGTACGCTGCTGATCGCGGGCCGAAGAGCGAGGCGCGGACCGCGGACCGGGAGTACGCACGGGGATTGCCGGACGTTCACCCCTGAGCGTTACGATCGCTGCCAGCACGGTCGTTCGGACGCCTGTCCGACCGGTCGGACAGCACCCCCACCCAACCGCCTCGGTGAGAAGGTAAAGACTTATGTTCGGAAGGCTCGGCGCCCCCGAGATCATTCTCATCCTCGTCGTCATCATCCTGCTGTTCGGCGCGAAGAAGCTTCCGGACATGGCCCGCTCGCTCGGCAAGTCGGCGCGCATCCTCAAGAGCGAGGCCAAGGCGATGAAGGACGACGGCAGCAACTCCGCCACCGCCCCCGCCGACCCGCCGGCCCCCGGCGAGCAGGCCCCCTCGCAGCGCACCATCCAGGCCGCCCCCGGTGACGTGACCAGCTCGCGCCCGGTCGCCGAGCCCACGGACACGACCAAGCGCTGATGCAGGGCCGGTGACCTCCGGCCCGCCGCACGAGATGGGAACGTGGGTTGCTCAAGTCTGCCCGCAAGCAGGAGAAGGACCCCGAGGGGCGGATGCCGCTCGCGGAGCATCTGCGTGAGCTGCGCAACCGGCTCGCGAAGGCGATGCTGGCCATCGTCCTCGTGACGATCGTCGCCGCCTTCTTCTACAAGGACATCATCGAGTTCTTCACGAACCCGATCCTCAACGCCGTGGGGTGCGACGCCACCTTCTCCGAGCTGGCGAAGCAGGACACCGGCAACTGCGCCCGCATCGTGCTCAACGGTCTGCTGACCCCCTTCACCCTCGCCCTCAAGGTCTCCCTGATGGCCGGTGTGATCTTCGCGTCGCCGGTCTGGCTCTACCAGCTCTGGGCCTTCGTCGCGCCCGGACTGCACCAGCACGAGCGCAAGTACGCCTACGCGTTCGTCGGCACCGGCGTCCCGCTCTTCCTCGGCGGCGCGTTCTTCGCCTACAAGACGCTGCCCACCATGGCGAAGGTCCTCCTGGAGTTCTCCCCCGCGGACCTGGACAACCAGTTGCCGCTGGACGACCTCCTCGACCTGATCGTCCGCATGGTGCTCGTCTTCGGCCTCTCCTTCGAGCTGCCGCTGCTGCTGGTGATGCTCAACCTCACCGGGGCGCTGACCGGCAAGCGCATGCTCGGCTGGTGGCGCGGCATGATCATCGGCATCACGGTGTTCGCCGCGGTCGCCACCCCCAGCACCGACCCGCTCACCATGCTGGCGCTCGCCGGACCCATCTGGATCCTCTACTTCTTCGCCACCGGCTTCTCCCTGCTCAACGACCGCCGCAGACGCCGCCGGGACGAACTCGGCCCCGCCGACGACGAGGCGTCCGAGCTGGACCTCACCCCCGAGGACATCGGCGAGGTCGAGAACATCGGCACCACCCGCACCGTGCCCGGGCAGACCAGCACCGAGCGCGTCAACGGATACGACGACGTGACGTGACGTGACGCCGGCCTGACCTGCCCCTGCCGGGCCCGATCCGGATAATGATCGTCCCGTTGTCAGCGGCGCCCGGTACGCTCGAAAGCACGATGACAGAGGATCTCTCACCGGCCGAGCGGTACGCGGCGGCGCGCATGCGTGCCGTCGAGCAGGCCACCGCACTCGCGTCCTTCCGCGAGATGTACGACTTCGGCCTCGACCCCTTCCAGATCGAGGCGTGCCAGGCACTCGAGGCGGGCAAGGGCGTCCTGGTGGCCGCCCCCACCGGCTCGGGCAAGACGATCGTGGGCGAGTTCGCCGTCCACCTCGCCCTCCAGCAGGGCAAGAAGTGCTTCTACACGACCCCCATCAAGGCGCTGTCGAACCAGAAGTACTCCGACCTGTGCCGCCGCTACGGCCAGGACAAGGTCGGCCTGCTCACCGGTGACAACAGCGTCAACTCCGACGCCCCGGTGGTCGTGATGACCACCGAGGTGCTGCGGAACATGCTGTACGCCGGCTCGCAGACCCTGCTCGGCCTCGGCTACGTGGTGATGGACGAGGTGCACTACCTCTCCGACCGCTTCCGCGGCGCCGTCTGGGAAGAGGTGATCATCCACCTGCCCGAGTCGGTCACCCTCGTCTCGCTCTCCGCGACCGTGTCCAACGCCGAGGAGTTCGGTGACTGGCTGGACACCGTCCGCGGCGACACCGAGGTGATCGTCTCCGAGCACCGGCCCGTGCCGCTGTTCCAGCACGTCCTGGCCGGCCGCCGTATGTACGACCTGTTCGAGGAGGGCGAGGGCCACCGCAGGGCCGTCAACCCCGACCTCACCCGGCTGGCCCGGATGGAGGCCAGCCGGCCCTCCTACCAGGACCGCAGACGCGGCCGCGGGCTGCGCGAGGCCGACCGCGAGCGTGAGCGCCGGCAGCGCTCCCGGGTGTGGACCCCGGGCCGGCCCGAGGTCATCGAGCGGCTCGACTCCGAGGGCCTGCTGCCCGCCATCACCTTCATCTTCAGCCGCGCCGCCTGCGAGGCCGCCGTCCAGCAGTGCCTGTACGCCGGACTGCGGCTCAACGACGAGGACGCGCGCGCCGAGGTCCGCGCCCTCGTCGAGGAGCGCACCGCCGCCATCCCCCGCGAGGACCTGCACGTCCTCGGCTACTACGAGTGGCTGGAGGGCCTGGAGCGCGGGATCGCCGCCCATCACGCGGGCATGCTGCCGACCTTCAAGGAGGTCGTCGAGGAGCTGTTCGTGCGCGGCCTGGTCAAGGCCGTGTTCGCCACCGAGACCCTGGCGCTCGGCATCAACATGCCGGCGCGCTCCGTGGTCCTGGAGAAGCTCGTCAAGTGGAACGGCGAACAGCACGCCGACATCACCCCCGGCGAGTACACCCAGCTCACCGGGCGGGCCGGCCGGCGCGGCATCGATGTCGAGGGCCATGCCGTCGTGCTGTGGCAGCGCGCCATGAACCCCGACCACCTCGCCGGACTCGCCGGCACCCGTACCTATCCGCTGCGCTCCAGCTTCAAGCCGTCGTACAACATGGCGGTCAACCTGGTCGAGCAGTTCGGCCGGCACCGCTCGCGCGAGCTGCTGGAGACGTCGTTCGCGCAGTTCCAGGCGGACCGTTCGGTCGTCGGGATCTCCCGGCAGGTGCAGCGCAACGAAGAGGGACTGGAGGGCTACAAGGCCTCCATGACCTGCCATCTCGGCGACTTCGAGGAGTACGCGCGGCTGCGCCGCGACCTCAAGGACCGGGAGACCGAGCTGGCCCGGCAGGGCGCCAGCCAGCGGCGCGCCGAGGCCGCCGTCGCGCTGGAGAAGCTCAAGCCGGGCGACGTCATCCACGTCCCCACCGGCAAGTACGCGGGCCTGGCCCTGGTCCTGGACCCCGGTCTGCCGGCCGGGCGGGCCAACGGCCACCGCGGTTTCGAGGCGCACGACGGCCCGCGCCCCCTGGTGCTGACGGCCGAGCGGCAGGTGAAGCGGCTGGCGTCGATGGACTTCCCGGTGCCGGTCGAGGCGCTGGAGCGGATGCGGATCCCCAAGTCCTTCAACCCGCGCTCCCCGCAGTCCCGCCGCGATCTGGCCTCCGCGCTGCGCACCAAGGCCGGGCACATCACGCCGGAGCGGGCCCGGAAGAAGCGCTCCCAGGCCGCCGACGACCGGGAGATCGCCCGGCTGCGGACCGCCCTGCGCGCCCATCCCTGCCACGGCTGCGCCGAGCGCGAGGACCACGCCCGGTGGGCCGAGCGCTACCACCGGCTGCTGAAGGACACCTCGCAGTTGGAGCGGCGCATCGAGGGCCGTACCAACACCATCGCCCGCACCTTCGACCGGATCGTCGCCCTGCTCACCGAGCTGGACTACCTCCGTGGCGACGAGGTCACCGAGGACGGCAAGCGCCTCGCCCGGCTCTACGGCGAGCTGGACCTGCTGGCCAGCGAATGCCTGCGGGCCGGTGTGTGGGAGGGCCTCGGCCCGGCCGAACTCGCCGCCTGTGTCTCCGCCCTGGTCTACGAGGCCCGGGTCGGCGACGACGCGATGGCACCCAAGCTGCCCTCCGGGGCCGCCAAGGCGGCGCTGGGCGAGATGGTCCGGATCTGGGGGCGGCTCGACGCCCTGGAGGAGGACTTCCGGATCAGCCAGACCGAGGGCGTCGGACAGCGCGAACCCGATCTGGGCTTCGCCTGGGCCGCCTACATGTGGGCCTCCGGCAAGGGGCTCGACGAGGTGCTGCGCGAGGCGGAGATGCCGGCGGGCGACTTCGTGCGCTGGTGCAAGCAGGTCATCGATGTGCTCGGCCAGATCGCCGCGGCGGCCCCCCAGGGCTCCACGGTGGCGAAGTCCGCGCGCAAGGCGGTCGAGCAGGTGCTGCGTGGGGTCGTCGCGTACTCGTCGGTGGGGTGACCGGGCCGGTTCCCGGGGCTCACACGCGCAGGGGACAGGGTCGGCTCCTGGGGCTCATCCGCGCAGGTGGCGGGCTGGCCCCGGGCCTCGCCCACGCACGTAGCAGGCCGGCCCTCGGGCTCATCCGCGCAGGTGGCGGGCTGGCCCCGGGCCTCGCCCACGCACGGAGCAGGCCGACCCTCGGGCTCATCCGCGCAGGTAGGCCCGCCAGCCGCCGTAGCGGGTGATGTCCTCGGCGTCGGCCAGCGCGCCGGGCTCGCACAGGAAGCCCGGCACGCCGGTCCCGTCCGGCAGTTCCACGCTGCCCAGCGTCATCGGGCGGGGCAGGGACGCCACCAGGCGCCCCAGGCCCTCGGCGGGCAGGCGCCAGATCTCCACCTCGATCCCGGCGCCCCCGGCCCCCACATGCTCCAGGCCCGGCTTCGGCGGGCTGGTCCGCAGCGCGTGCAGTCGGTACACCGGGGCGGTCGTGGCCGTCCGCTCCAGCACCGCGCCCAGTGCCAGGAGCTGGGGGTTGAGGGGCTGGCCCGTCAGATGGGCGCCCGCCACGGCCAGTTGGATGTCCGGCCGCAGCAGGGCCGCGACCGCCGCGAGGCGTTCGTCGGTGAACGCCGCGCCGATCAGCATCACCCCGAACGGCAGCCCGGCCACCTCGCCCGCCGGGACCGCCACCGCCGCCAGACCGAACAGGTTCGTGGAGTTGGTGAAGCGGCCCAGCCGGGCGTTGGCGCCCAGCGGATCGGCGGCGACCTCGGCCAGGGTCGGATGCCCGGGCGTCGTGGGCAGCAACAGGGCGTCCGCACCGGCCAGTTCGGCCAGCGCACGGGTGCGCAGGGCGGCCAGCCGGTCCCGGTCGGCGAAGAGACGGTGGGCCGGGATGTCCCGGGCGCGGGAGATGATGCCGGCGACCGTCGGATCGAGGTCCGTACCGGCCGCCCCGCCCGCCTCCATCGCCTTGTCGACAAAGCTTCCTACGGCGGTGTAGCGCTCGGCGACGAACGCGCCCTCGTAGAGCATCGCCGCGGCCTCGGTGAACGGGGTCAGGTCGAGGGTGCGGATCTCGGCGCCGGCCGCCTCCATCCGCCGTACCGCCTGCTCGTAGGCCGTGGTCCAGCCCTCGTCCAGTGCACCGAGCCGGTCGAGCGGCGGGACGGCGATCCGCCACGGGCCGGGGGCGCGGCCGGGGACGGCGGGGACCGTGCCCGTCATCATGTGCGCCAAGGCGCGCTCGGCCTCCGGGAGGGTGCGGGCGAACACGGTCACGCAGTCCAGGGACGCGCAGGCCGGGACCACGCCCTCGGTCGGGACCAGGCCCGGGGTGGGCTTGAGGCCGACGATGCCGTTGAAGGCCGCCGGTACCCGGCCCGAGCCCGCCGTGTCGGTGCCGAGCGCCAGGTCCACGATGCCCAGGGCCACCGCGACCGCCGAACCCGAGCTGGAGCCCCCGCTCACCCGCTCCGGGTCCACGGCGCAGCGCACCGCGCCGTAGGGAGAGCGGGTGCCGACCAGGCCGGTCGCGAACTGGTCCAGGTTCGTCGTGCCCAGCACCAGCGCGCCGGCCGCCCGCAGCCCGGCCACCACCGGTGCGTCGGCGGCCGGACGGTAGGCGTACGAGGGGCAGCCCGCCGTGGTCGGCAGGCCCGCCACGTCGATGTTGCCCTTGACGGCCAGCAGCCGTCCGGCGAGCGGGAGCCGCTCGCCGGACGCCACCCGGGCGTCGATCGAGCGGGCCTCCGCCTCGGTCTCCTCCCGCGGGCGCAGATCGATCCAGATCTCCGGGCGGTCGACCGCGTCGATGCGGTCGTAGGCGGCTTGCAGCCGGGTGAGCGTGGTGGTCATGTGCTGTTCCTCTCTCAGCCGGCGGCCGGGGCCAGGACGACCAGGGCCGTCCCCGCCTCCACCTGGTCGCCGGGACCCGCCAGGATCTGTGCCACCACGCCGTCGGCCGGCGCGTGCACCCGGGACTCCATCTTCATCGCCTCCAGCGCGAGCAGCGGCTGACCCGCCGTCACCCGGTCGCCCGGCGCCACGTCGACCTGCCACACCGAGGCCGTGAACTCGGCCTCGACCAGCCGGCCGCCCGCCGGGACGTGTACCTCGGCCGGGGGAGCGGCCGGGGCGGACGCGGCCTCGGCGCGGGTGAACTCGCCCGCCGCCTCCCACGCGTCGCGCTCGGCGGCGAACGCGGTGCGCTGCCGGGTCCTGAACTCGTCGATGGAACCGGCGTGTTCGTCCAGGAAGGACTGGTAGGCGGCCAGGGAGAAGGTGCCCTCCTCGACGCGCGGCACGAACCGTCCGGAGATGATGTCGGCCCGCAGTTCGAGGAGTTCGTCCGCCTCGACCGGGTACCAGCGGATCCGGTCGAAGAAGCGCAGCAGCCAGGGCGAGCCCGGCTCGAACGCGCCGCGCTGCTGCCACGCCGACCACACCTGGGTGGTGCGGCCCACGAACTGGTAGCCGCCGGGGCCCTCCATGCCGTAGACGCAGAGGTAGGCGCCGCCGATGCCGACGGAGTTCTCGGCGGTCCAGGTGCGGGCAGGGTTGTACTTGGTGGTGACCAGCCGGTGGCGGGGGTCGAGCGGGGTGGCCACCGGGGCGCCGAGGTAGACGTCGCCGAGGCCGAGGACCAGGTACTCGGCGGCGAAGACGGTGTCGTAGACGTCGGCCACCGTGTCCAGGCCGTTGACGCGGCGGATGAACTCGATGTTCCACGGGCACCAGGGGGCGTCGTCGCGGACGCCCGCCATGTAGCGGGCGATCGCCTCGCGGGTCGCCGGGTCGTCCCAGGACAGCGGGAGGTGCACGGTGCGCGACGGCACCACCAGTTGGTCGGTGGGCGGCAGATCGGCCACCAACTGCCTGACCTGTGGCAGGAGTTCTCGGGGGGAGAGGCGCCGGGGGTCGGTGCGGATCTGGAGGGAGCGGATGCCCGGGGTGAGGTCGGTGACGCCGTCCGGCGCGGCCTGGGTGACCGCCTCCATCAGGGCGTGGACCCGCATCCGCAGGGCGAGGTCGAGCTGCATCGGGCCGAACTCGACGAGCAGGTTGTCGTCGCCGCTGCGGCGGTAGGTGACGTCGCCGTCGCGGGCGAGGACACCGCCGTCCACGATCTCCGGGCGCGGGGCGCCGTCTTCGTCGACCGGTTCGAAGCGGACCGTGTCGCCGGGGCGCACCTGGCCCAGCTTCCAGCGCTCGGAGCTGAGCACGGTCGCCGGGCAGACGAATCCGCCGAGCGAGGGGCCGTCGGGGCCGAGCAGCACCGGCATGTCGCCGGTGTAGTCGACGGCGCCCACCGAGTAGGGGGTGTCGTGGATGTTGGAGGGGTGCAGGCCCGCCTCGCCGCCGTCGGTGCGGGCCCAGCGCGGCTTGGGGCCGACCAGGCGCACCCCGGTGCGGGCGGAGTTGAAGTGGACCTTCCAGTCGGCGGCGTAGAAGTCGAGGATGTCGTCCTCGGTGAAGAACTCCGGTGCGGCGTGCGGGCCTTCGACCGCGCCGAGCCGCCACAGCGAGCCGAACTCCGGGCGGTCGGTGACCGGGACGCCCTCGGTGACGGTGCCGCCGTGCAGGACGTCGCCGGTACGCAGGGCCCGGCCGCCGTGACCGCCGAACCGGCCCAGCGTGAAGGTGCTCGCGCTGCCCAGGAACGCGGGCACGTCGAGACCGCCCGCGACCAACACGTAGGTGCGCAGCCCGTGTTCGCCGGGGGCGCCGATCTCCAGCAGGGATCCGGCGGGCACCGTCACCGGCTCCCACTGCGGAACCGGTGTGCCGTCGACGGTGACCGGGGCCGGGGCGCCGGTCACGCACACGGTGGTGGCGTGGGTGAACCGCAACGACGGCCCCTGGAGGGTGCATTCGAGACCGGGGGCGCCCTCGGGGTTGCCCAGCGCCCGGTTGCCGAGGCGGAAGGAGCGGTCGTCCATCGGGCCGGACGGCGGCACCCCGACCTGCCAGTGACCGGTGCGGCCCGGCCAGTCCTGCACGGTGGTCAGCGTGCCGCCGGAGACCACCTCGACGCGCGGCGTCGGATCGTGCACCTCGGCGAGCGTCGCCGTGGAGTGGGCGGCCGTCGCGAACCGGGGGTCGGCGAGCGCCGCCCGCACCAGCCCGAGGTTGGTCTCGATGCCGTCGATCCGGGTGCGGGCCAGCGCCTCGTCCAGCCGGCGCAGCGCGTGCTCGCGGTCCGCGCCGTACGCGATGACCTTGGCGAGCATCGGGTCGTACGACGTCGTCACCTCGGTGCCGGTCTCCACCCAGCCGTCGACGCGCACCCCGGCGGGGAACTCGACCCGGGTGAGCAGGCCCGCGCTGGGCCGGTGGTCGCGGCTGGGGTCCTCGGCGTACAGCCGGGCCTCGACGGCGTGGCCGCGCGGCGGTCCCGGATCGTGTACGACGTCCCGCTCGCCGCGCGCCAGCCGCAGCATCCAGGCGACCAGGTCGACGCCGTAGATCTCCTCGGTGACCGGATGTTCCACCTGGAGGCGGGTGTTGACCTCCAGGAAGTACGCCTCCTCGCGGGCGGCGTCGTACACGAACTCGACCGTGCCGGCGGAGCGGTAGCCGACGGAGGCGCACAAGTCGCGGGCCGCCGAGGCGAGTTCGGCGCGGACACGGTCGGGCAGGCCGGGGGCGGGGGCCTCCTCCAGGATCTTCTGGTTGCGGCGCTGGAGCGAGCAGTCGCGGTCGCCGAAGGTGACGACCCGGCCCGCGCCGTCGCCGAAGACCTGCACCTCGACATGGCGGGCGTGCTCGACGAGGCGTTCCAGGAACACGCCGGCGGTGGCGAAGGAGGCGGCGGCGACGCGCTGCACCCGCTCCCAGGCGTCGGTGAGTTCGGCGGCCGAGCGGCAGGCCGACATGCCGATCCCGCCGCCGCCCCCGGTCGCCTTGAGCATGACGGGGTAGCCGATGGTCTCGGCCTCCGCCAGAGCCGCGGTGAGGGACGGCAGGAGCCCGGTGCCCGGGGCCAGCGGGACACCGGCGGCCTCGGCGGCGGCGCGGGCCGTGTGCTTGGCGCCGAACAGTTCGAGCTGCTCGGGCGTCGGGCCGACGAACACGATCCCGGCGTCGGCGCAGCGGCGGGCGAACACCGCGTCCTCGGACAGGAAGCCGTAGCCGGGGTGGATCGCGCCCGCGCCGGTGTCCTTGGCGGCCTTGAGTACCAGGTCGGCGTCGAGGTACGACTCCTTCGCGGGCGCCGGGCCGAGCCGTACGGCCTCGTCGGCGAGGCGTACGTGCGGGGCGGAGCGGTCGGGGTCGGAGTACACCGCGACCGTGCGCAGGCCCAGTTCGCGGGCCGTGCGGATGATCCGTACGGCGATCTCGCCCCGGTTGGCGACCAGCAGCGTGTCGAACGTCATCCGGCGTCTCCGATCGTCATCTCGACCGCCGTCGGCTCGAAGCCGTTGCAGGGGTTGTTGATCTGGGGGCAGTTGGAGACCAGCACCAGCACGTCGCGTTCGGCGCGCAGGGTGAGGGCGAGGCCGGGGGCGGAGAGGCCGTCGACGATGCCGAGGGTGCCGTCCTTCTCGACGGGCACGTTCATGTACCAGTTGATGTTGGAGACCAGGTCCCGTTTGCCGAGGCCGTGCTTGGCGCCCTCGGCGAGGAAGTTGTCCACGCAGGCGTGCTGGGCGTAGGTGTGGTGGCCGTAGCGCAGGGTGTTGGACTCCTTGGAGCAGGCGCCGCCGACGGTGTCGTGGCGGCCCACGGCGTCGGCGGTCACCGTCATCAGCGGGGTGTGCTCGTCGGAGAGCAGCACGCTGCCCGTGGTGAGGAAGATGCCGCCCTGGGCCTGGACGGTGTCGGGGGCGCTGTAGCGCACGGACGTGTCGTGGGCGTCGTAGACGAGGAAGTCGACGGCCTGGTTGCCGTGCAGGTCGGTGATGGTGAGCGAGGCGCCCTCGGGGACGACGGCCGACCAGGCGGAGCGGGCGGGAATCACGGTCCTGACGCTCATGCGAGCCCCCTCGCGGTGAGGAATTCGGCGGTGTTGAGGAAGGCGCGGCGGCCTTCGGGCGTGGCGTCCCACAGCGGGTCGCCGGGACGGGTGGGGTCCGCGCGCCAGGCGAGGACCTCCAGCGGGGTGCTGACGTAGTCGGGGCGGGGGTCGGCCGGGTGCGGCACGTTGGCGATCAGCACCGTGAGGTCCTGTTCGGCGCGCAGGGTGACGCTCGCGCCCGGTCCCGCCGAGCCGGTGAAGTCGAGGGAGCCGTCGTCGCGGATCTCCACGCCCTGGAAGAAGGAGAGGGAGGGCGGCAGGTCGCGGGCGGTGAGGCCGTTCTTGGCGGCGGCCAGCTTGAACAGCTCGCGTCCGGCGGGGGAGGGGCTCTGCGGAGTGCCGTCGCCGTAGCGGGCCGTGTTGCGGACGAGGGTGGAGGTGCCGCACAGCGCGTCGTGCCGGCCGGAGGTGTCGTCGACCAGCGAGGCCAGCACGCGGCCCTGGTCGGACAGGAGCAGGACGCCCCGGCCGAGGTAGGCGTTCCACTGCACCTTCACCGTGTCGGCGACGTTCAGCCGCTCCCAGGGGCGGCCGTCGACGTACAGCAGCAGATGGGCGCAGGCGTCGCCGCGCAGGTCGGTCAGGCGCAGTTCGGTGCCGCGGGCGAGGACCCGGTGGGTGTAGTTGCCGCCCGCCACGGTCTCCGCCCACACCAGATGCCCCGCCTCGCAGGGCGGCGCCGGCCAGTCGGCGGCCGGCACGACGGGCATGGCCTCGGCCCGCGCCCCCTCCTGCGCCCGGGCATGGGCACGCGCTCCGTAGGTGGTCGCTGTCGCCATCACGGGACCTCTTCTCCTGCGGCTCGGCATCAATTTCTGTCGCCCGACAGAAATTAGGGGCGGGGCGGGTCGGGGCGGTTGCTCGGCGGTTGCGGGGGTGTTACCGGGTGCTCACGGCCGGTCGAGGCGCTGACCGGCTGCCCGAGCGCGGCCCCGCCGTTTCGGTGCCGTGTGCGAGGATCGGACGCATGGGCACGAGTGGTGGGCGTCGGGTGGGTCGGCCTCGGGTGGTGCAGCGGGTGGAGAGCGGACTGGATCCCCTGGACGAACTGCTGGCCGCCGCCGCCGAGTTGTTCACCACGCGGGGGTACGCGGCCACCACCACCAGGGCCGTCGCCGAACGGGCCGGGATGCGGCAGGCGTCCATGTACCACTACGTCTCCGGCAAGGAGGAGCTGCTCGCCCGGCTTCTGGAGTCCACGGTCACGCCCTCGCTCACCTGCGCCCGCGCCCTGCTCGCCGACGACGCCCGGTCCGCCGAGGACCGGCTGTGGGAGCTGTGCCGTACCGACGTCGAGCTGCTGTGCGCCGGGCCGCACAATCTCGGCGGGCTCTACCTGCTGCCCGAGGTGCGCACCGAGCGCTTCGCCGGCTTCCACGCCGTACGCGCCGAACTCAAGGACGGCTACCGGCAGTTGATCGCCGCGACGACGGCGGGCGCGGCGCTCGCGAAGGGTGAGCTGGACCTGCGTACCGACCTGGTCTTCGGGCTCATCGAGGGCGTCATCCTCGTCCACCGCTCCGATCCGGAGCGCTCCGTGGGGGAGTTCGCCCGCGCCACCGCCGACGCGGCGCTGCGGATCGCCGGGGCCTGACAAGAGGAGAGAAGTACCTTGCTCACCCGTCCCGGTGAGTGACTTCCGTGCGGCCGAACGCCGTTACTCCATGTGTTCGAATGGTGTCTGAGGGTGTAAATGGGGCTGAGGGTACTCCACCCTCGGGGGCGGTTTCAGGCGGTTGCCGAATATGACACAGCGATGATCCGGTCGGACTAAGCTCGCCCGCGGCGCACCGAGTTGCGCTGAATTCGTGCGCTTGTTCCCAAAAATTCCGAAGATGCCGACAGATCCCTACAGAGGGTGCCCACATGGCGAGAGTTCAGTCCCCACCCGGTCGCCGAGAACTTCCCTTCGCCCGCCTGATGCTGCTCCCCGCGATACTGACGGCCGCGGCGACCGGCGCCGCCGTCGCCCTCGTGGCGACGCCCGCCCGGCTCGCCGTCGGCGTCTGCGGAGCCGTCGCCACCCTGCTGGTCACCGCCGCCGGCGCCCAGGCGGTGCGCCACGCCCGGCTGTTCGGCGAGCGGCGCGACCAACTGGAGAAGCAGGCCGCCCAGTTGGAACAGCGCGTGGTCCGCTCGGAACAGCGGGTCGCCGCCCACGAGGAACAGAACCGCCGTATCGCCGACGAGTACGTCCCCACCGCCGTCCTCTGGCTGCGCGGCGGCAACACCACCCGGGACGTCCTGCGGCATCTGAACGAGACCGACGCCTACTTCCGTGAACTGGCCCCCGCGCAGCACGCGATCGTCGCGCGGATGCTCAAGATCGTCGACCATGAGATGGCCCTGCGCGACTCCTCCCAGCGGGCCTTCGTCAACATCGCCCGCCGCGTCCAGGCGATCGTCCACCAGCAGTCCGCGGAACTGCGGGAGATGGAGGAGGACCACGGCCGCAATCCCGAGGTCTTCGACGACCTCCTCCGCGTCGACCACGGCACCTCGATGATCGGCCGCCTCGCCGACTCCATCGGTGTCCTCGGCGGCGGCCGCCCCGGCCGCAGTTGGCCCAACCCGGTCCCGCTCTACAGCGTGCTGCGCGGCGCCATGTCCCGGATCCTGGAGTACCGGCGCATCCAGCTCGACTCCATCGCCAAGGTCAACATCCGCGGCCTGTCGGTCGAGCCGCTCATCCACGCGCTCGCCGAACTCCTCGACAACTCCACCCGTTTCTCGCCGCCGCAGACCAAGGTGCACGTCAACGCCACCGAGGTGCAGACCGGTATCGCCATCGAGATCGAGGACGCCGGCGTCAGCCTCAGCGAGGAGTCCCGCCGCAAGGCCGAGAAGATGCTGGAGGACGCCATGCAGGGCGTCGACCTCCAGGACATCGGCGGCGCCCCGCGCCTCGGCCTCGCCGTCGTCGGCCGGCTGTGCACCTCCTTCAACATGCAGGTGTCGCTGCGGGCTTCGGCGTACGGCGGCGTCCGCGCCGTGCTCATCGTGCCCAGCGAGATGATGACCGGCGACCCCGCTCCCGGCTTCGCGCACGGCATCGGCGCCACCGCCATCCCCAAGGCCGAACTGGGCGCCCTCGAAGGCCCCAAGCGCCCGCCCAAGCGGCGCCGCCCCACCAACCCCAAGATCCCGGCCAACGTCTCGATGCAGGACGACGTCCCCGAGGTCACCGAGTGGACCGAACAGGGGCTGCCGCAGCGCCGCAGCAAGGCGACCATCTCCATCACCCAGCGCTACCGCGAGGCGTACGCCGCCCAGGCCGCCGAACGTGCGGGCGAACCGGACCCGTTCGCCCGGCCCGAGCCGGAGCCCGCGCCCGAGAAGAAGAAGCCCGAGCCGGGGCTGGCGTTCGAGGCGTTCTGGGAGGGCCTGAAGAAGGAGGCCCCGCCGGGAGTGCACCCCACCGACTTCACCCGCAACCCCACCGCATATGTGCACCTGCTCGAGGACAAGGCCAAGTCCGAGGCCGACGATGAAGGGGACCTCACGTGATCCAGCAGCGGCAGAACTTCGACTGGCTGCTCAAGGAGCTGTACGACGGCGTTCCGGGCATCGAGATGATCGTCGTGCTCTCGGCCGACGGCCTGCGGATCGCCCGCTACGCCGGTGACCCCGACGCCGCCGACCGCGTAGCCGCCGCCTGCGCCGGCCTCCAGAGCCTGGCCGGCGCGGTCGCCCAGGAGATCCACTCCAGCGACGGCGAGATGAACCTCGTCATGATCGAGCTGAACGGCGGCTACTTCTATCTGATGTCCGCGGGCGCCAACGCCTATCTCGCCGTCCTCGCCGACGTGCGCTGCGAGGCCGGCCGGATGAGCGGCATGATGCGCGACCTCGTGGTGCGGATCGGCGCCCATCTGACCAGCCCGCCCCGGCGGAACGGGCAGACCGTATGACCCCTCCCCAACGCCGGCGGCGACAACCCCTGCCCGCACCCTCCCCGCCGCCCGACCCGCCCCCACGCACCGGCCCGCCCGCCGGGCGCACCGGCCCTCCGTCCGCGGCGCCCGCACCGCAGTCCGCCGGACCGTCCACCGCGCAGCCCGGCACCCAGCCCGTCGCCCCGTCCGCGGCACCGTCCGGCGCGTCGTCCGGGACGCCCGACAAGGACGGCGAGAACAAGAACCCCGAGCGGTTCTACGTCATCTCGGAGGCCGACGGCGAGCGCGCGCCCCTCGATCTGGTGACGCTGGTGGTGGCGCGCGCCCAGGCCCCGTCGTCCGCGAGCCCCGAACAGAGCGCGGTGCTGCGGATGTGCGGCGCCCCGCTGTCGGTGGCCGAGGTGTCGGCCTATCTCAGCCTGCCGTTCAGCGTGGTGACGGTGCTGCTCACCGAGATGCTGGCGGCCGAACTCGTCCAGGCCCGCGCCCCGATCGTCCGGCAGAACCTCCCCGACCGATCCCTTCTCGAAGCGGTGATGCATGGACTTCAACGCCTCTGACACGATCCCCGGCCCACGGTCCGAGGACCGGCTGCCGCAGACCACCACGGCCGCCGCCAAGATCGTCATCGTGGGCGGTTTCGGCGTCGGCAAGACCACCATGGTCGGCGCGGTCAGCGAGATCAAACCGCTGACCACCGAGGAGACCATGACCCAGGCCGGGATCGGGGTCGACGACGACTACGGCTCGGAGACCAAGACCGCCACCACCGTGGCCATGGACTTCGGCCGTATCCGGATCACCGACGAGGTCGTCCTCTACCTCTTCGGCACCCCCGGCCAGGAACGCTTCTGGTTCCTGTGGGAGGGCCTCTTCGAGGGCGCCCTGGGCGCGGTCGTCCTGGTCGACACCCGCCGTCTGGAGGTCAGCTTCGAGGTGATGGGACGGCTGGAGGAGGGCGGCGTGCCGTTCGTCGTCGCCGTCAACAAGTTCCCCGACGGGCCCCGTTACCGGCTCGACGACCTGCGGGCGGCGCTCGATCTGGCGCCCGAGATCCCGATCGTCGAGTGCGACGCCCGCCGCCGGGCCTCCAGCCGGGACGTCCTCATGACCCTGATGCGCTTCCTGCACTCCCTGGCGCTCAGCAACAGCCTCATCTGAACCGCCGCCGCCCCCCGCCCTGCTTCCTTTCCGCCCCCCCGACACCGGATCCAGCACGCTTTCGGAGCGACTCCTGTGACGTCTGAACACCCCACCCCCAGCGGCCCGCACGACCTCGCCCTCGACCCGCCGCCCGGCTGCCCCGCGCACGGCCGCGCCCCCGGCGCCCCGGCCCGCCTCTACGGCCCCGGCGCGGAGGACCTGGGCGAGCTGTACGAGCAACTCCGCGAGGAGTACGGCCCCGTGGCCCCCGTCCTGCTCCACGACGACCTGCCGATGTGGATGGTCCTCGGACACGCCGAGAACCTGCAACTGACGCGCTCCCCCTCGCACTTCACCAAGGACACCCGGATCTGGGCGCCGCAGCGCGACGGCCGGGTCAGGCCCGACCACCCGCTGATGCCGCACATCGCCTGGCAGCCCATCTGCGCGCACGCCGAGGGCGACGAGCACCGGCGGCTGCGCGGCGCGGTCACCGCCGCCATGGTCACCATCGACGACCGCAGCACCCGCCAGTACATCCACCGCGCCGCGCAGACCCTCGTCAACCGCTTCTGCGAGAAGGGCACCGCGGAGCTGGTCGGGCAGTTCGCCGAACACCTGCCCATGGCGGTGCTGTGCCAGATCCTCGGCATGCCCGAGGAGTACAACGACACGATGGTGGCCGCCGCCCGGGACGCGCTCAAGGGCAGCGAGACCGCCGTCGCCAGCCACGAGTACGTCGTCGGCGCCCTCAGCAGGCTCACCAGTCGCCGCCGCGCCCAGCCCGACGACGACTTCGCCAGCCATCTCATCGCCGACCCGGCGGGACTCACCGACGACGAGGTCCGCGAGCATCTGCGCCTGGTGCTCTTCGCCGCCTACGAGGCGACGGTCAACCTGCTCTCCAACGTGCTGCGCATGATCCTCACCGACCCGCGCTTCCTCGCCCAGCTCAACGGCGGCGAGATGACGGTGCCGGAGGCGGTCGAGCAATCCCTGTGGGACGAGCCGCCGTTCAGCACGATCTTCGGCTACTTCGCCAAGCAGGACACCGAGTTGGGCGGCCAGCGCATCCGCAAGGGCGACGGGCTGTTCTTCGCGCCCGCCCCCGGAAACGTCGACCCGCGGGTGCGCCCCGACCTCTCCGCCCATATGCGCGGCAACCGTTCGCACCTCGCCTTCGGCAGCGGTCCGCACGAGTGCCCGGGCCAGGACATCGGCCGCGCCATCGCCGACGTCGGCGTGGACGCGTTGCTGACCCGGCTGCCGGACATCCAACTCGACTGTGACGAGGAGGAGTTGCGCTGGACGACGTCCATCGCGTCCCGGCATCTGGTGGAACTGCCGGTGCACTTCGAGCCGCGGCCCCCGCAGGACGTCAAACTCAGGCCGAGCCACGCGCACGTGCCGCCGCAGCGGATGGTCGCCCCGATGGTCATGGAGCCCCGGCCGGTACCGCCGGTGCCGGAGCCGCCAGTGGTCCCGGCGCCGACGCCCGAGCCGGTGCCGGCGCCGCAACCGGTCGCCGCCCCGCCGTTCGACGCGTCCACCGCCCTGCCGCCGCGCCGGCCGAACGCCTGGCGCCGGTTCCTGGCGTGGTGGCGCGGCTACTGAGGCCCTGACGGCTCTGCGACGTCAGGTCCCCCGGCCGCCCAACGGCCGTACGCCGCCCACGCGTCGAGGACCCGGCCGCTGCGCAGCCGGTGCTCCCTGCCCGTGACCGGATCGGTGAACTCCAGCTCCCGCGCGAGCAGTTGCAGCGGGCGCCGGAAGTCGCCGGGCGGCACGGGCGGGGCCACCTCGGGGTAGAGCGGATCGCCGAGGATCGGTACGCCGAGGGCGGTCATGTGCACCCGGAGCTGATGGGTCTGCCCGGTCCCCGGCACCAGCCGGTACCGGGCGAGCCCGTCGGACCGGTGCTCCACGGGCTCGATCACACTGACCGCGTTCGGTTCGCCGGGTACCTCGTACGCGGCGAGCCGCCCGCGCTCCTTCACGATCCGGCTGCGCACGGTCACCGGCCACGCGCGCGTGGCGTCGTACGGGGCGACCGCCTCGTACACCTTGCGCATCCGCCGCTCGCGGAACAGGCCCTGGTACGCGCCTCGTTCCTCGGGCCGCACGGTGAACAGCACCAGCCCGGCGGTGAGCCGGTCCAGCCGGTGCGCGGCACCGAGCGCGGGCAGATCCAGCTCACGCCGCAGCCGGGCCAGCGCGGTCTCGGTGACATGGCTGCCGCGCGGGGTGGTGGCGAGGAAGTGCGGCTTGTCGACGACGACGATGTGCGCGTCGCGGTACACGACCTCCAGCGGGAACGGCACCGGCACCTCGGCGGGCAGCTCCCGGTGGAACCAGACGAACATCCCCGGCACGTACGGCGCGTCCGGCGCCACCGCCCGCCCGTCCGCCCCGACGATCCGCCCGTCCCGCAACATCCCGTCGACCACCCCGGCCCCGGCCCCGCTCAGCCGCTCAACGAGATACTCCCGCGCGGTCGCCCAGTTCCCCACCCCGGGCAACCGCACCCGCACCGGATCGATCCCGTCACGCTGAGGCAGGGGAGAGGGCGGGGCAACAACACGACGTCTCATCGCGCCCCAGCCTACGGGGCCGGTCCTGCCCCCTGACCGCCCTCACAGCCTGCGCCCCTGCGATTAGCGCCCCGGACCGCCGACGGGCAGCTCGCCCCACACGCGCACGCGCGCCCAGGGGCGTCCCCCGGGCGCGTACTCACACGGTCGCTGCTTCCGGTGCCGTGCGGCGGCGGTGCGTCCGGAAGGCCAGGCCCGATGTCACCGTGGCCAGTAGGAACAGCACCGTGAACCACTGGAAGTACCAGTGGATGCGCACCTGCCGCGACCTGCGGCGATCTTCCGGCAGACTCTCTGACCTGCCAAAACAACTCTCAGCATTTCTCAGTGATTCCCGCTGTCTTCGGTCCTCATGTGCACGCGTTGTGCACTGCGATGCACGCGCACCCCCGGGACTCCGCCCGTCTCCACCTGGAGACACAGCGGCGCCGCCCGGTGCGGGAACACCGGACGGCGCCTTGATCCGCACCCCTTCGTGATCAAGGAGTCCAGACCTATGCAGAACCGTACCGAGTCCGGCGAGGCGCGTGAGTTGCGCGTGCTCCTGGAGGCCGTCCTCGAGGCCGTCGCTCTCCCCTACCCCGCGACCGTGGGCGACAGTGAGGTGCGCGACCGGATCCTGTCCGACCGGGTGCTGCACGCCCGGGTCGCCCTGGAGGGCGTCCTGCGCAGCGGTGACGAGCCGGGGTGGTCCGCGGAGTACCTGCGGATCCGGCTCGCCGAGACCCCGGCCACCGGCTACCGCACGGTGGGTGAGGGCCGATGAGCACGCGCACCGACCTCGAGCGGCGCCTGAGGGATGCCGAGGACCGTCTGTCCAGGCTGCTCATCAAGGTGGCCGAAGTGAACGTCCTCGTCGGTGTCCTCATGGCGTCCCGTCACCGCCCGGAGGGGACCTCAAAGGAAGAGGCCATCGGCATCGAGGTGGTCGCCGAGTCCGCCGCCTTGGTGCTCGAATCCGGGGTGCATCTCGACCGCCGGCACCTATACCTGGCGCACTCCGAAGACGTGATCGCGCAGCCCGCCCCCAAGCGGCGCCGGCGGCCGCGGCTGCGGGCCGTGCCCACCGGCGACAGCGTGTCCGGGCAGGACATGGACGAGGCGCTGCGCCGGGTGCGTGAGGGTGACGGCCGGTGAGGGCGCGGCGGTTCCCGGTGCCGCGTCCGACCGAGCGGGCCGCCCTCGCCCGGCTCGCCCGGCGGCCGGCCGAGGAGATCCCCGTGCCGGTGCTGCGTGCCTGTCTGGCGGCCGCGTACCGCACGGGCGACCGCTACGGCGTCCGGCTCTACTCGCGGGCCCTGGCCCGCGCCACGGAGGCGCGGTGAGCCACCGTCCCAGGGTGCTGTCCGTACGGATGACGGACAGCCTGGCCGAGGACCTCGCAGTCCTCCAGCGCGGCGGCCTCGATGCCTCTGCCGTGGTCCGCCACGCGGTGCGGATCGTCGCCCAAGGCCAGCGCACCGCCGAGCGCCTGGCGGCCGCCGAGACCGGCCGGCGCAGGCCCGCGGCGCTCACCATCCCCACCGGCGCCCTGTACGCGCCACGGCCCCCGTATGACGGGCCTGAACAGGGCGTATGACAGCACAGGGCCCCGGCCGCGCAACGGCGTCCGGGGCCCTGTGTGCTGCGGCTCAGCAACTGCTGTTGGCGATCCCCCACACCAGCGCCGCCGCGAGGACCAGCAGGGCGGCCAGGTACAGGACGAGCCGGATCTCAGGCTTCCTCATCGGCGTCCCGTCCGCTCAGCTCGTGCCATCCGGCCGCGATCAGCCGGGCGACCGCCATCGGCCCGCACAGCCTGGCGGCCGACTCCATCGGCACCGACCAGTACGAGCCCACCCGGGGATCCTGGTCGACGACGTCCAGGCGCGGCACGCCGAGGTAGCAGCCGCGGCCCAGACACTCGATCTCGGCGGAACTCCACTCCTCGGCGGCCGCCCGCCACGTGGCCGGCATGCTCGCCGGAACCAGCGCGTAGTAGCGCAGCCCCCGCGGGTCGCAGATCACCGGGCCGTCGTCGAGGACCTCGGCGAGGAACTGGTCGACGTCGGCGGACGGCGTGCGGCCGCCGGCCACCGCGAGCACCAGGCGCGCCGGCAGCCGTACGGCCGACACGAGCGTCCCCAGCGGCAGCACGGCCACCCGGTGATCGGTCCACTCCCGGCGAGCCCGGGCGCGCGCGTCGTCGCCTAGGGTCGACAACAGCCACTGTTCAGCGGCCAACCGGCGGTCTGCGGCCGGATGCACCAGCACCCCCGGCAAGGACTCCACCGGCCGCAGTAACGCCTCCCGGGGACGCGCTGTAGGTTCCATGGTGTCGCAGCTCCTTCATAGCTGTGGCCATGCCCTGGGAGGTCTCGCCGCCTCGCCGGGGCTTTCTCCTGCTCGGACGCTACCGCTATAGGCCACTACATGGCACCCCATACGGCCACATGGAGCCACCTACGGATGTACGGGGAGAGGTGCCGCCGTACGTTCCGGAGCATGAGCGAGGACCCGTTCCAGTACGTCTATGTGCGCGTGGCGGACCAGGTGGAGGCAGAGATCCGCGCCGGCCGCCTGCCTCACGGCGCGAGGCTCCCGAACGAACGGGACATGGGCGCCCAGTACGGAGTGGCCCCGGGCACCGCGCGGCGAGCCGTCCAGGAGCTGAGGGAGCGCGGCCTTGTCGTGACGCTGCCGAACAAGGGCACGTTCGTCGTCGCTCCCGACGGCGACGGCCACCAGGGGTAGTTGCTCCTGGCGGCCGTCGCCGATCGGGCGCTGGTCAGGTCTTGTTCTGGAGAAGCCGGAACCTGGTGTCGTCGATCGAGTCGGCACCGATGCGGGCCCACGCGAACAGCCCGCGCTGGCCGGTGGGCCGGTTGTTGGTCACATCGAACAGGTGCGAGACCGGTTCGATGCTCATCCCGGCACGCTGCGCGACGACGTAGCCCGAGAAGTCACCGACGACGAGCATGTTCGCCGCAGCGGTCCCGGTCGGCATCGCGGCCATGTGCTCGTTGGTGACGTACGGGCGGTCGTAGAGCATGCCGCCCTCCAGGGAGTAGACCGGGTTCCCTTCGCCGTTGTCGGCGCTCAGGGCCTGGATCTGGTTGCGGACGGAGACCGAGCTCATCCACGCGACGCGGTCGCCGTTGCGGGCCCGGGCGGGCAGCGCGGCCCACACCCGGGCGATGTCGGCCAGGCCGCCGATCGTCCCGCCCGTGGTCACCACCATCTCCGCGTTGGTGTTCGCGTCCAGAGCGGTCACGATCCCGGTGGGCTGGTTCGACGCCCCCAGTCCCGTGGTGAGCGCGGCACCCACCAAGTCGGTGTAGCCGGAGGCGAGCAGAGCCATCATCTGCGCCTCGAAGTCGACGATGTCCGAGCCGGCCTCGATCGAGAACGGGATGAACCCGTCGGCGCGGTTGGTCGGGATCTCCGGCTGGGCGAGCGACGGCGCGTTGTCGGTCGTCGCCGCGGCCTCCGCGTTCCACTGCCACGTGACGCCGGCGGTCGTCAGCCCGCGCCACGTGTCGTTCGTGATCACCTCGACCCGGGCCAGCGCGTAGACGGGATTCCCGAGTCCCTGGGCTGTGAGGAACATCGTCGGATCGATGATCACCGGGACGGCGAACCCGCCCGTCGACGGGGTGCCGATCGCCATCGCACGCCGCTCGAAGTCGCGCACCGCGCGCACGGCGCGGATCTCGTCGTCCGTCAGCATCGGGTTCCGCTCGCTGATGAGCTGACGGAACGCCGTGCGGTAGTGCCGATTCATCGTCAGCAGCGTGCGCTGCGCGACGAGTTCACCGTCGACGTCATCGGAGTCGGCGCGGATCAGCGCCTCCATGCGGTCCCCGGCGGCGCTGTCGAGTCCGCGCATGCGGACCTCGTCGTCGACCAGCCGCAGAGCGCGCTGCCGCACCTCCGACAACCCCGCACCGGCGGCCGGAGGCGCGCCCGGGGCGAACTGGCCGCCGTACTGGGAGCGGGACGCCTCAAGGCGCGCCTGGCGCTGCTCGGCGACGAACTCGCGCAGTTCCACCAGCGCGCGGCTGTGCGCGTCGTAGGCGCGCTGCTGGGAGGCGGTGAGGTCGGCGGTGCCGGCCTCGATGTGGAGCCGCTCGATGGCGGCGCCGTGGCGGTCGACGGCGATGCTCGCGGCTTCCTCGAGCTGCGCGAGGTCGGTGTACTGCTCGCGCAGCTCGGCGAGGGTGGGAATGCGGACGGGGTCCATCGGGCCCTCCTGGGCATGAATGCGACATGGGACGGCCACCCCGACCGCTCGACACCGGATGCTCGGAGAGCTTCGGCCGGCGGAGTCGGTCCCGGGCCCCGGGGAAGGCGCTGGCGGTCTCGGAGAGGTTCCCGCCGCGCGCACGTCCCGTGCCGTCCCCCAGCGTACGGCCTCAGACGCCCTCGGGGCCGTCTTCCAGGTCCTCGGCGGGGCGCACGGTCAGGTTCTGGCCCATGCGCAGCTCACACTGCCGCAGCAGCCCGCACGCCACCGACAGCAGCGAGCGGAGCTCACCGACCTCGAGAGCGCTCATCATCGCGTTGAAGGCGTCGACGTCGCCGCGCCCGTACGCGCCGACCAGCGCGGTCAGGTCACGGGCCGACTCGGCGACCGCGGCCGGTTCCGCCTCGGGGGCCACCGCCGAGGCCGCGGCGGCCTCGGCCTGGCGGGCCGCCAGGCGGTTGAGACGCCGGATCGCGGCCATCACCCGCTGAAGCTCCTGGTAGGCAGCGAAAGCAGACTCGCTGCCGGCGTCGACGATCGCCGCCAGGGCGAGGGCCATCTCACGCTGCGGGGACGGCGCGTGCGGGCGCGCGGCGAGCCACTCGACGAGCGCGGCGCTCAGTTCCCCACTCCCGCCATTTTGGCGGCTGACTTCCATCATGGAACTCAGCTCACCACCCGACTCGGAGGGGTTATGACCTGCGGTTTCTTCAGACATCGGAGTCCTTTCGGCGGTCGCCCGCCATGATCACTCCCGGCTGGTTTCCTCCGGGGACGTTTTTTTGTGCACTGGACGCGGGGTGAACGGGCGCCCCGTCACCAAAAATTCGGGCCGCGCCGACGCGGACTCAGAGGCCGTTCGCTTCCGGGCCCGCGTACCAGTCGACCGAGGTGTTGAGCCTGCCCGCCCTGAACTCGGTCAGGGTCTTGTCGCCCTTCTCCTGGTTGCAGCAGCGGCCGCACACCGGGCAGCCCTCGGTACCGTGCGCCGGCACCAGGTTGTCCAGGCCGTGCGTGCCGCCGCGCGACACCGGGATGTCATGGTCGGCGGTCGTCGCCCCGGCGTGCCCACACAAGGCGCACACGTCCGAGTGGGCGAGTAGCTGCGCGCGGGCCCGGCGGTACGCGTACGCATCGACATCACGACGGCGAGGCATGGTCGTTACTCCTGTCTGGTGGTGTGGCCGGGCCCTGACTCATGAAGCGCCAGCCATCAGGCCGCAGCGCAGGCATGCGGGGCGGTTGCGTGCCAGAGGGCGCCGACAGCCCGCACAGCGGCCGTGCGGGGCCTCAGGGTCCCCCGGGGCCTGCTGGGGCGCGGCGGGGGCTGCGCGGGGCTCAGGGTTGGTCAGAGCAACGATCATCGGCTGTTGCCCGGGGACCCCTCCGCCGGCCGGTAGCGGATCGCGGACGCCGGCGGTCGGCACCGAGTGCAGCGGTGGCCGCTCCTCGTCGGCTTCGGGCGCGCGTGCGTCCTGTGGTTGATCTCCTACACCAGCCATCTCGTGAGTAGAGACATGAGTACTACCTGAGTAGTCGGGGGTCGGTCCCCCGAACTGATCGGGGGTCGGTCCCCCGAACCCAATCGGGGGTCGGTCCCCCGAACCGTCATCGCTCAGGTTCGGGGGGTGGTCCCCTGAACTTCCCTCGCTCAGGTTCGGGGGTCGGTCCCCCGAACTCCGCTCGCTCCGCTCCCCCTTCCATGGCGGTGGCTTCTTGGCCGGCTTAGAAGGAGGACGGGACTCCTCCAACTCGGCGGCCGCGAAGTCCCACCGGGGTACGGGGGACACGAGGATCACGTACTGGGCAGTCCTGCCGCGCTTCTGCTCACCCTCGATGGCGACGACCCCGGCAGCCACCGCGGCGCGGAGGTATCGCCGCGTGTCCTTCTCGTCGGCGCCGCAGGCCTGCGCAATCTGGGTGATGCGGTAGGGGCCCCGCTCTCCACTGATGCGCCCGTCGGGGCGAGCGATCGCACGGAGGGCGTAGAGGAGTTTCAGGAACCCCGCGCGCAGCGCGCGGGGCATGTCCTTTGCCCAGGTCCACGCCAAGGCGTTCCCGAAGGCGTTCGGTACGCCACCACTGGCCCGCGCTGACTCCGCGTCGTCCATGTGCACCCCCTTCTTGGCTGGTCGAGAGGGGAGCGGTTCACGCGGGCTGCGAGGGGTCGAACGCCTCGACGTCGTCCCAGCGGTAGCGGACGTGCCTTCCGATCTTCCGGAACTTGGGCCCAGTGCCCTTGTAGTTCCACTGGTAGACGGTGGCGATCGGCACGCGGAAGTAGTCGGCGACGTCCTGCGCGGTGGCCATGGGGCGCGGTTTCGCAGCCGCGGGCTTCGGGAGGGTCGTGCGTGCCATGGACATCTCCGGTCGTTGATTCGGCGAAAGTTTCCGTCGATACGGCGTGACTCGCGGAGTCTCGCATCGCTGCTTGTCATTTCGCAACCCGACGGCTAGGTTCGCCGATGTGACGAACGATGAAACCGTGAGCGACGTCGTGGCAGAGCGAATCGCGGAGGTGCGCCGGAAGCGGGGCATGAACGTGAAGCAGCTCGCGGAACGCTGCGCGGAGCTGGGCGCACCCGAGCTCACCGCGCACACGCTCTACAACCTCGAGAGCGGTCGACGCGACAAGGACGGCCGGCGCCGCCGGGAAGTGACCGTTGATGAGCTACTGAAGTTGGCCTATGTGCTCTCCGTTGCCCCGGTGCATCTGCTCGTTCCGCCGGTTGATGGGAACGAAGTGGTGCCGTACCAGTTCATCGAGGGCGTGACGACGACTCCGGGGTTCGCCCGCGCGTGGATCCGTGGTCAGACGCCGATCGGTCGCGTGGTCGCCCGCGACTACTTCAGCGAGGTGCCCGACTCGGAGTTCGAGGTGCCTCGCGGACAGTGGACACCGGAGAGCATTGAGGCGCAGAGCGACGCTGTCCGGAAGTCGACCGATGGCTGACGTCTACGACCGGTGGCACCTGACGCGGCCCAGGAAGGGCGCCAGGCCCTGCGCCGAGCACTCCAGCCGTACGCGCACGCTCGTGCCGTCCTCGAACCATGGGGAGGGCAAGCGGTGGCAGGTCCGCTACCGGGACGCGCGCGGCGAGCAGCGCGCCGAGAACTTCGCGAAGAAGGGCGATGCCGACACCCGCGCGGCGAAGATCAAGGCGGACCTCGACAGCGGCCAGTTCCTCGACCGTGTGGCCGGCCGCCAGACGTTCCAGGTGCTCGGGGAGCAGTGGCGGACGTCGGCGATCCACCGGGACCGGACCGAGTCGCGTGTCGAGCGGACGCTACGGCTGCACCTCTACCCGACGTTCGGGCCCCGCGCGGTGGTGGGCA
This sequence comes from Streptomyces sp. CAI-85, assembly GCF_013363615.1. Classification (NCBI taxonomy): domain Bacteria; kingdom Bacillati; phylum Actinomycetota; class Actinomycetes; order Kitasatosporales; family Streptomycetaceae; genus Streptomyces; species Streptomyces sp. CAI-85. The sequence goes on from NZ_JAANNX010000033.1 coordinate 39,829, forward strand.
TCAAGCGCAGCGAGGTTCAGGCCTGGGTGAAGGGCCAGGCGCAACGCTACGAACCGACGACCGTGGCGAGCCACTTCGAGGTGCTCAACACGGTGATGAGGACGGCGGTTCTCGACGGCGCGGTCCGGGTGAACCCGTGCGACGGGGTGACGCTGCCGGAGATCCGCCGACAGGTGATCGTGCCTCACCTGCTCGTCGTCCAGGCGCTCATCGAGGCGGCACCGCCGCGGTACCGGGCGCTGGTCGCGCTGGCGGCTTCGAGCGGCTTGCGCCAGGGCGAGCTGTTCGGTCTCGAAGACGGCCTCGACTTCCTGCGCCGCCGGGTCGACGTGCTCCAGCAGCTCGTGACGCCGGACAAGGGCGCGCAGTACCTCGGGCCGTTGAAGACCCCGGAGTCGTACCGGGAGGTGCCGCTTGCCCAGTCGGCGGTCACGGTCGTCTCGTTGCACGTGGCGCAATTCCCGCCGGCGGCTGTGGAGATCGAGGACCGGACCGACCCGCTCAAGCCGCGGGCCCGGGCCGCGCGGCTGCTCTTCACAGACGACAACGGCCGGCCGATACGCCGGTCGACCTGGTCCCGTGTCTGGAAGGACATCCGGGACCAGGCCGAGGCCGAGCTGAAGCGTGCGAAGGCGGGCGTGCGGGTGCCGGACAAGTGCACGCTGCACAGCCTCCGAGACTTCTACGCCACCACGCTGATCACGAAGCGCGAGGACGTGAAGACCGTTCAGGTGCGGCTCGGGCACTCCAAGCCGTCGATCACGCTCGACAAGTACGTCGGGTACTGGCCGACCGACGAGGACACCACGGCGTCCGTCATGGAGTCGGTTCTTGGGCCAGTTCTCGGGCCTGCGGGGCAGATTCCGGAGCCGAGTGCACGCGTTGTGCACGCCGCCACCGGTACAGGACCCCGATCCCTACGCTGACCAGGAGGAACAGCATCGTGAACCATTGGAAGTACCAGTGCCCGCCCGCCGGGTCGTACACCGCTGCTCGGGGCCAGGCCAGGTTGATGGTCATCAGGAGGCCGTAGAGAAGGGCGAGGGCGTTGACGGGGATGCCCCAGCGGCCCAGGGAGAAGAGGGGGGCGCCGGTCTCGTCGTGGCCGGTCGAGGAGAACTCGCCGCGCAGGCGGCGTACCAGCAGGGGGCCGGTGACCATCGCGTACGCCAGGTACAGCATGACGATGCAGGTCGTGCCGATGGCGAGGAAGGCGTCGGGGGAGGCGAAGTTGAGGAGGAGCAGGGCGGCCGCGAGGGTGCCTACGACGATCGCCGGGGCGCTGGGCATGCCGGTGCGGGGATTGACCCGGGCGAGGCGGGCCGAGAAGGGGAGTTGTCCGTCGCGGGCCATGGAGAACAGCATCCGGCAGGCCGAGGTCTGGATGGCGAGGGTGGCCACCGCGATCGCCACCACCACGTCGGCGAGCAGCAGCTTGCCGACGCCGTCGCCGAGGCTGCTGGTCAGGACGTAGCTGAGTCCGTCGGTGGCGAGCCGGCCGTCGGTGAGGCTGGGGGCGGCGAGCAGACCGCCGAGGACGATCAGACCGCCGAGCAGACCGGCCGCGCCGAGCGCGGTGAGGATCGTGCGGGGCGCGGTGCGGCGCGGATGGTGGGTCTCCTCGCTCATCTCACCGGCGCTGTCGAAGCCGATCATCACATAGGCGGCGGTGAAGGAGCCGACGAGCAGCGCCCCCAACAGGCCGTTCTGCACGGCGCCTTCGGTGTGGAAGGTGATGGTCGGGGTGCGCTCGGAGTGGGTGAGCAGCAGGACGACGATGAGCACCGCGCCGATGATCTCGGCGGTCACCCCGACCCGGTTGATCACGGACATCACCCGGTTGTCGACGACGTTGACGAGGGTCGTCAGGGCCAGCAGGACCACACCGAGCAGGGCCGCGTTGGCCGCGCCGTCCGGTGAGGTGGGGGCGGGGTCGGTGCCGATGAGCTGGAAGCCCGGCCAGATCGCGGGCAGCACCATCTGGAGCGCGAGGGCGGCCGCGGCGACCACCACGATCTGCCCGATCACCATGATCCAGCCCGCGAACCAGCCGAAGGCGGGCGTGGAGAGCCGCGACGACCACTGGTAGATCGCGCCCGAGATCGGGTAGCGGGCGGCCAGTTCGGCGAAGCAGGCGGCCACCATGAGCTGCCCGGCCAGCACGACCGGCCAGGCCCAGAAGAAGACGGGGCCGCCGAAGGCGTATCCGAAGGCGAAGAACTGGAAGACCGTCGTCAGGACGGAGATGAAGGAGAACCCGGCGGCGAACGAGGCGTACCGGCCCAGGCTGCGGTGCAGTTCCTGGGGGTAGCCGAACTCGGCGAGCGAGGCGTCGGCGGGCCCGGGGGAGTGCGGCGGATCGGGACGTACGTCGGTGGGTGAGGTGGTCGTCACGGCGGCACCTGCCTTGGAGGCGAATTCCTGTCGGGCGACAGAAATTAGGTACCGCCTGTTTCGTGCGCGTCACGCCATGGTGTCCGCGGCGGGCCCAAGTGCTCACTCCCGCACCGGTTCCACCCGATCGCGATATGTCGCGTCAGCGGGGTAGGGAGCAGCCGATGCGGGGGCGAGCCGACTACGCCGCCGGGGCGGCGCCCTCCTGCTCCTGCTCCACGCGCGCGTTCCACTCGCGCTTGGACGCCTGCCAGCCGTCCTCGTTGTGGCCGAGGCGCCAGTAGCCGGAGATCGACAGGTCCTCGCGCGGGATCGCCAGCTCGACCCGGAGCAGCCGGCGTAGTTCCTTCACGGCCGCCGCCTCGCCGTGCACGAACGCGTGGACGCGGCCCTCGGGGAACTCCAGCGCGCGCACGGCCTCGACGAGCCGCTCGCCGACGGGCCGGTCGCCGCGGTGCAGCCAGGTGACCTCCACGTCGGAGTCGATCTTCTGCTCCTCCTCGGGGCCCGCGATCTCGATGAAGGCGTGCGTCACGGCACCGGCGGGCAGCGACTCCAGGGCCGCCGCGATGGCCGGCAGGGCGCTCTCGTCACCGGCCAGCAGATGCCAGTCGGCGGCCGGGTCGGGCGCGTAGGCGCCGCCGGGGCCCAGGAAGCGCACGGTCTCGCCCGGCTGGACGCGGGCCGCCCACGGCCCGGCGAGGCCCTCGTCGCCGTGGACGACGAAGTCCAGGGTCAGCTCGCGGTGTTCGGCGTCCCAGTGCCGCACGGTGTACGTCCGGGTGACCGGCCACTGCTCGGGCGAGAACTCCTCGCGGATCCGCTCCAGGTCGAACGGCTCCGGGTAGGTCACACCCTCGGGGCCGAACAGCAGTTTCACGTAGTGATCGGTACACGTGTCGGCCTCGAACTCGGCCAGACCCTCGCCGCCGAGCACCACGCGCTGCATGTGCGGGGTCAGCCGTTCGGTGCGGACGACCTGCGCGGAATGCGGCTTCCGGGGCTTCCGTGCCGGACGTTCTGCCATGACGGCCTCCCATCAGTATGGTTAGGTTTACCTAAGTTAGCATCCCCTCCCCTGGTGATGCTCACCCTCCGGAAAGTCGGTCGGCCTCCCCCTCCCGGTGGGCGGTCCCGGCGCACGATCCCGGTGCCCGGTCCCGGTGGGCGGCGCCTACGCGCCCAACGTGCCCAGCAGCCGCTGGAGCGACCCGCCGAGCCCCCACCGCTCCGCCAGTCCCTCCAGTGTCGCCCCGTCGCGCGGAGAACGCGGCAGCACGGTCTCCACGTCCGGCAGCGGCACGTCCGCGGCCACCCGCACCACCGTCGGCGCCACCGCCAGATACGGCCGGGACTCGTCGAGCCGCTTGCGCTGCGACGGCGTCAGCCGCGCCGCCGGATCGTCGACCGCCGCCAGGATCCCCGCCAGATCGCCGAACTCCGCCAGCAGCTTGGCCGCCGTCTTCTCGCCGATCCCCGGCACCCCCGGCAGCCCGTCGCTCGGATCGCCCCGCAACAGCGCCAGATCCGCGTACCCGCGCCCGTCGACCCCGTACTTCTCGCGCAGCCAGGACTCGTCCGTGAGCTGGAGCGTGCCGACACCCTTGAGCGGATACAGCACCCGCACCCCGCGCGCGTCGTCCACCAGTTGGTAAAGGTCGCGGTCACCGGTGACGATGTCGACCGGGCCGCGCGCCCGCGCCGTGAACGTGCCGATCACATCGTCCGCCTCGTACCCGGCGACCCCCACCCGCGCGATGCCCAGCGCGTCCAGGACCGCCTCGATGACCGGCACCTGCGGCGAGAGCGTGTCCGGCACCTCCTCCTCGTCCGGACCCGCCGCGCGCTCCTCGGCGACCCGGTGCGCCTTGTACGAGGGGATCAGATCGACCCGCCACTGCGGCCGCCAGTCGGCGTCCATGCACGCCACCAGCTCGTCCGGCCGGTGGTCCTTGACCAGCCGGTCGATGAAGTCCAGCAGACCGCGCACGGCGTTGACCGGGGTGCCGTCCGGCGCCCGCACCGAGTCCGGCACCCCGAAGTAGGCGCGGAAGTACAGCGAGGCGGTGTCGAGGAGCATCAGTCGTCCGGTCACGCCTCGCATCATGCCTCACGGGTGCCCATGTGACCCGCCGGTATTCACTCCCGTGGCACGCGCGGATCTCCCCGCAAACCCGCTGTGAGGAGGACCACTCGTACGTTTGACCCCTTCGGACCAGGGCAGGCGCCGCCCCGGAGCGGCGCAGGGCCCCTCGCCCGTGCCGCTCCGGTCCTGTCCCCGAACGATGAGGTACGCGTGTCCACCAGGCTTGAGGCCGACCATCTGTACAAGGTGTTCGGCGGACGAGAGGAAGAGGCGGTCGAACGGCTGCGCGGCGGAGCCGACCGGGAGGAACTGCGCGCCGACGGCACCACCGCCGCCGTCATCGACGCCTCCTTCACGGTGGACCCTGGCCAGATCTTCGTCGTCATGGGCCTGTCCGGCTCCGGCAAGTCCACCCTGCTGCGCATGCTCAACGGGCTGCTGGAGCCGACCGCGGGGCGCGTCCTCTTCGACGGCGAGGACCTCACCGCCCTCGACGCCCGCGCCCTGCGCGAGGTCCGCGCCCGCAAGATCAGCATGGTCTTCCAGCACTTCGCGCTCTTCCCGCACCGCAGCGTCCTCGACAACGCCGCCTACGGCCTCGCCGTCCAGGGCGTACCCCGCCCCGAGCGCGAGGAACGCGCCGCCGAGGCGCTGCGCCTGTGCGGCCTGGCCGGCTGGGAGGCGTCCTGGCCGGACGAGCTGTCCGGCGGCATGCAGCAGCGCGTCGGCCTGGCCCGCGCCCTCGCCACCGACGCCGAGCTGCTCCTGATGGACGAGTCCTTCAGCGCCCTGGACCCGCTGATCCGCCGCGACATGCAGGACCAGCTCCTCACCCTCCAGCAGACCCTGAAGAAGACCATCGTCTTCATCACCCACGACCTCAACGAGGCCATGCGCCTCGGCGACCGCATCGCCGTCATGCGCGACGGCCGCATCGTGCAGACCGGCACCGCCGAGGACATCCTGCTGCGCCCCGGCGACGACTACGTCTCCTCCTTCATCCAGGACGTCGACCGCACCCGGGTGCTCACCGCGGGTGCCGTCATGGACACCCGCACCGACGGCGACGAGGCCGACTGCGGCTGCGAGACCGCCACCCCGGACACCCCCTTCACCGCCCTGTGCGCGCTCAGCGCCCGGCTGCCGCACCCGGTGGCCGTCGTCGACGGCGCCCGCGGACTCGTCGGCGTCGTCCCGAGACAGCGCCTGGTCCGCTTCCTCGGCGACACCCGCTCCGGCACCTGGACCGACACCCGGGCGGACGCCCTGGACATCGGCCTGCCCTGCGACGGGACGAAGAAGGTGACCGCCCGTGCCTAGGTTCCATCTCGGCGACCACGTCGACTCCGGCGTCGACTGGCTCGTCACCCACCTGTCCTGGCTCTTCGACGCGGTCAAGACCGTCGTCGAGGGCCTCTACGACGGTCTCGACGCCGTCCTCACCGCCCCCGAGCCGCTGCTCCTGGCCGGCATCCTCGCCGTGCTCGCCTGGTGGCTGCGCGGCCTCGCCGCCGGTGTCCTGGCCTTCGCCGGATTCGCGCTGATCGACTCCCTCGCCCTGTGGGACGAGGCGATGTCGACGCTCTCCCTGGTGCTCGTGGCGACCCTGATCGCCCTGGTGATCTCGGTCCCGCTCGGCATCTGGGCCGCCCGCTCCAAGGCGGTCGCCACCGCCCTGCGGCCCGTTCTGGACCTGCTCCAGACCATGCCGTCGATGGTGCTGCTGATCCCGGCCATCCTGTTCTTCGGCATGGGCGTCCCGGCCGGCGTCGTCGCCACCCTGATCTTCGCGCTCGCCCCCGGTGTCCGCATGACCGAGCTGGGCATCCGCCAGGTCGACGCCGAACTCGTCGAGGCCGCCGAGGCGTTCGGCACCCGGCCCCGCGACACCCTGCTGCGCGTGCAGCTCCCGCTGGCCCTGCCCACCATCATGGCGGGCGTCAACCAGGTCATCATGCTCGGCCTGTCGATGGTCGTCATCGCCGGCATGGTCGGCACCGGCGGCCTCGGCGGCGCCGTCAACGAGGCCATCGGCCGGCTCGACATCGGCCTCGGCTTCGAGGCGGGCCTCGGCATCGTCGTCCTCGCCATCTACCTGGACCGGATGACCGGCGCCCTCGGCACCCGCATCTCCCCGCTCGGCCGCCGGGCCGCAGCCAGGGCCCGGACGACGATGTGGACGTACCGCCCGCGCGCGGCCGTCGCCGTCGTCGGCGTGGTCGTCCTCGCGCTCGCGGCCGGCGGCCTCGGCCTGACCGGCTCCAAGAACGGCCCCGCCGACACCTCCGCCACCAACGTCGGCCGGGGCGAGGAGATCACCATCGGCTACATCCCCTGGGACGAGGGCATCGCCTCCACCTACCTCTGGAAGGAACTCCTGGAGCGGCGCGGCTTCGAGGTGACCGCCACCCAGTACACCGCGGGCCCCCTCTACACCGGCCTCGCCACCGGCCGGATCGACTTCCAGACCGACGCCTGGCTGCCCACCACCCACGCCGAGTACTGGAAGAAGTACGGCGATCAGCTCGCCGACCTCGGCAAGTGGTACGGACCCACCTCCCTGGAGCTGGCCGTCCCCGCCTACATGAAGGACGTGAACTCGCTGGCCGACCTCGAGGCGCACGCCTCCGAGTTCGGCGGCCGGATCACCGGCATCGAGCCCAGCGCCGGAATGATGGGCCTCCTCAAGGACGAGGTCCTCCCGCGCTACGGCATCGAGGACACGTACAAGGTCGTCGACGGCTCCACCCCCGCGATGCTCGCCGAGCTCAAGCGCGCGTACGCCAAGAAGGAGCCCATCGCCGTCACGCTCTGGTCGCCGCACTGGGCGTACAGCGAGTACGACCTGAAGAAGCTCGAGGACCCCGAGGGCGCCTGGGGCCAGGGCGACGGCGTGCACACGATCGCGCGCCGGGACCTCGCCGCCGACCGGCCCGAGGTCGGCGCCTGGCTCAAGGACTTCTCCATGACCGAGGAACAGCTCACCGGTCTGGAGGCGCGGATCCAGAAGGCCGGCAAGGGCCGGGAACAGGACGCGGTCCGTACCTGGCTGAAGGAACACCCCGGTCTCGTCGAGAAGTGGGTACCGGTGGCCGAATCGGGGGAGAAGAGCGGGGCGGGCCGGTGACCTGACAGCACCGCGGCCGTCCGACGAGGGGCGGGCGCCGGAACACGTTCTCGGACGTGGACCGGTGCCCGCCCCTCGTGCCGTCCGCCCCGGCCCGCGGCCCCTCCCGTCCGCCCCGCCGGCACGGCACAGATCCGGCCAACCACGCAGAGCCATGCCCTCGCCCGAGCCTGAGTCTTGCGCGGGCGGCCACGAGCGGGAACACTCGCGGCCGTCCGCGCATTGAACCGAGAACGAACCGGGGCGCGCGCTCGCCCGCCGCACCGGCCGCCCCGTCGGCTGGCGTGAACTGTCGGGTCGCGCGCCATCCCGTGCGCCCTCGATGCGACGGGCACATGAAACGGTTTGCCGAACATGCGTAGGGTGCAGAGAACTCCTCGGAGAGAACACAGCGGACGGACATGAGGGCGCGAGGCGCCCGGGCGACGAGCGAAGGAGGGAGCCGGAGCGATGGGCGACCACAAAGAACAACCGTTGCGCGTGGGCGCGGCCGTGCGTCGGCGCCGCCGCTCCCTCCAGCTCACCCTCGCCGTCGTGGCCGAGCGCAGCGGCCTGTCGGTGCCGTTCCTGAGCCAGATCGAGAACGACCGGGCACGGCCCTCCACCGGCTCCCTGGAGAAGGTCGCCGACGCGCTGCGCACCACCGCCGTGGAACTCCTCGCCGCCGCCGACCCGGCGTGCAGCGTCGACGTCGTGCGCGCCGACGTCACCGAGGCCACCGGGCCGGGACCCGAGCCGCGCTCCCGGTCCCTGGTGCGCGGACACCACCAGATGCACGCCTCCGAGTTCACCGGCGAGCAGGACCCGGGCCGCGAGTTCCAGTACCGCAACGACCAGCTCCTGTACGTCGCCGACGGCGCCGTCGAGATCGAGGCCGAGGGCCGCGCGTACCGGCTGGGCCGCGGCGACACCCTGTACCTGACCGGCGGCGTCCGGCACCGCTGGCGCGCCACCGAACCGGACACCCGGGTGGTCGTCGTCGCCGTCGCGGAACACATCGAGGCGGTCCGGGACCGCGAGGGCGGCCGGAAGCGCTAGTGCGGGTCGTCTCGCTGGTGCCGTCGCTCACCGAGGCCGTCGCCGTGTCGGTGCCGGGGGTGCTGGCCGGGGCCACCGACTGGTGCAGCCGTCCGGCGGGCCTCGACGTCACCCGGATCGGCGGGACCAAGAACCCCGACCTCGAACGGATCACCGCGCTCCGCCCCGACCTGGTGATCGCCAACGAGGAGGAGAACCGCGCCCCCGACCTCGACGCGCTGCGCGCCACCGGCACCGAGGTGCTGGTGACCGAGGTCCGGGACGTCCCCGGCGCCTTCCGCGAGCTGGAACGGGTGCTGACCGCCTGCGGCACGGCCGGCCGGCCCCGCTGGCTGGACGAGGCCCGGGAGCGCTGGGAGCGGCCGGACCCCCTCACACCCCGGGCCACGGCCGTCGTACCGATCTGGCGCCGCCCGTGGATGGTGCTGGGCCGCGACACCTTCGCCGGGGACGTGCTCGCCCGCCTCGGCGTCGACCACCTCTACCGCGGCCACCCGGAGCGCTACCCGAGGATCCCCCTGGAAGAGCTGCGGGCCGCGAGGCCCGGCCTCGTGGTGCTGCCCGACGAGCCCTACCGCTTCACCGCGGACGACGGCCCCGAGGCGTTCCCCGGGCTGCCTCACGCGCTCGTCAGCGGACGGCACCTGACGTGGTACGGGCCGTCGCTGGCCGAGGCGCCGCGGGTGCTGGGCGAGGCCCTGCGAGCAGCTCTCCGCTGACCAGCCCGCGCACGGTGTGCGCCCCGACCACCAGCCAGGCGCCCACCAGCACGGCGTACAGCACGCCCGCCAGGACGTCGAAGGCCGCGAGCCCGGTGTGCCGGGCCAGCGCCGCCGCGCCGGTCACACAGGTGCCCACCGGGAACGTGAACGCCCACCAGGTCATCGCGAACCCCATGCCCCGCCGCCGGGCGCGCACCACATGGGCGGTCGCCAGCGCCGCCCACAGCAGCGCGAACCCCGTCACGGGCACCCCGTACAGCACGGCGAACACCGCGAAGCCCCGCCCGTCCGGGCCGGGCACCACCCCCGGGGCGGCCTCGGCGAACTTCCCGGCCGCGGTGGTGGACTGCCCCAGCGGCCCCAGCACCAGGAAGAGCGTCGGGACCAGCACCGCCGGCAGCGGCCCGCCCGTCAGCAGCCGGGCGAAGACCAGCGGCAGCATCAGCAGCGTCGCGAACAGACTCAGCCCGAACAGCGCGACACAGCCGAACAGCAGCGTCTGCCGGGCCTGCCCGGCCGGCAGATAGGGCACCAGCGACGGCCCGAGCGCCGCCGACACCATGGGCGCCACCAGCGGCAGCAGCCACACGGGCGTCGCCTCCGCGGCCGCCACCCGATGCCGTACGGCCATCAGGTACGGCACGGCGACGGCGGCCGTGAGCGCCACGGCCGTTCCGGCGGTGAACAGCACGGCGTCGAGCAGGACCGCCGCCCGGACGCCGATCCAGTCCCGGCCGACGGCGAGCGCGCCGCCGCCCACGGACAGCAGGGCCATCGCGAGACAGCCGTAGAAGGGCGCCGTCGCCGGGTCGAGCAGATGGGCGCGGGCCCGGTCGCGGTGGTGGCGCCAGTGCAGGGCACGGGCGGTCAGCAGGGTCACCAGCAGGATCAGGGACAGGGCCCACACGGCCGTGCACAGCGGGCGCAGCCCCGGCACCGGGAACGGCAGCGCGGCCCCCGCACCGGCCACGATCGCCGTGCCCATGACGGTGGCGTACCAGTTCGGTCCGAGGTGCCGGACGGCGGCTGCGCGGGGCCCGGGGTGGGGGCCGAGGTGCGCGGGCAGGGGATGGGCTGCGGTGACCATGGCTCCACGGTCGCCCGCCCGGACCGCCGCGACCAGGGAGGACGACTCTATGGGGGCATAAACTGGCCTTATGGGGAGTGCGCAGGAACAGCCCGAGGTCGTCGGTTCCCTGGCCCACCGGGTCCCGGACCTGGGCGCGCTGGAGCTGCTGCTGGCCGTGGCCCGGCTGGGCAGCCTCGGCCAGGCCGCGCGCGAGCTGGGCATCACCCAGCCCGCCGCGAGCAGCCGGGTGCGCTCGATGGAACGCCAGCTCGGGGTGGCCCTCGTCGACCGCTCACCGCGCGGCTCGCGGCTCACCGACGCCGGGGCGCTGGTCACCGACTGGGCCCGGCGGATCGTCGAGGCGGCGGAGGCGTTCGACGCGGGCGCGCAGGCGCTGCGCGACCGGCGGGACTCCCGGCTGCGGGTGGCGGCCAGCATGACGATCGCCGAGTACCTGCTGCCGGGCTGGCTCCTCGCGCTGCGCGCCCAGCGCCCCGACACGGCCGTCTCGCTGCTCGCCGGGAACTCGGCGGCGGTCGCCGGGCGGCTGCTCTCCGGGGAGGCCGACCTCGGGTTCGTGGAGGGGCTCACGGTGCCGGGCGGCCTCGACTCGACGGTCATCGCCCATGACCAGCTCGTCGTGGTGGTCGCCCCCGGGCACCCCTGGGCCCGCCGACGCCGTGCCCTGCCGGCCGCCGAGCTGGCGTCGACCCCGCTGATCCTGCGCGAGAAGGGCTCCGGCACCCGGCAGGTCCTGGACACCGCGCTCGGCGGGCTGGCCCGGCCGCTGATCGAGCTGTCCTCGACCACCGCGGTCAAGGCGGCCGCGGTGAGCGGGGCGGGCCCCGCCGTCCTGAGCGAACTCGCGGTGGGGGAGGAGCTGGCGCTGCGCCGTCTGGTCGGCATCCCGGTGGACGGCGTCACCCTCGCCCGCGACCTGCGCGCGGTCTGGCCCACGGGCCACCGCCCGACGGGACCGGCCCGGGAGCTGCTGTCCCTGACCCGAGGTTAGGGCCCCGTTTGGTCAGCGGGCGGCCGCCGCCCTCACCAGCGCCTGCATCACCCGCAGGTCCCGGCCCATCTCCGGGTGCCACTGGACGCCCAGCACCCATCCGGCGGCGGGCAGTTCGATCGCCTCCACCGTGCCGTCCGCCGCGTGCGCCGACGCGAGCAGGCCCGAGCCGAGGCGGTCCACCGCCTGGTGGTGATAGGTCGGCACGTCGCTCTCCTCCGGCACCGCCTCCGCGTAGCGCGTGCCGGGGACGGGCTTGACCGGGTGGTGCCCGAAGACGCCGACGGTCTCCACATGCCCGTCGATGTGCTGGGTCAGCGTGCCGCCCAGCGCCACGTTCAGAAGCTGCATGCCCCGGCAGACGCCGAGCAGCGGCACCTCCGCCGCCAGCGCCGCGTCGATCAGCGCCAGCTCCCACGCGTCCCGCTCCCGGGCCGGCGGGCCGGTGCGGGGGTCGCGCTCCGCGCCGTAGTGCACCGGCTCCACATCGGGCCCGCCCGCGACGACCAGACCGTCCAGCCGGGCGACCGTCGCCGCGGCGTGCTCCGGGGCGTCCGGCGGGAGCATCGCGGCCAGACCGCCCGCCCGCTGCACCAGCCGCGGATAGCCGGCCGGCAGCAGCGCGGCCTCCAGCTCCCACACGCCCCAGCGCGTACCGGCCTCCAGATAGGTGCTCACACCGATCAGCGGCCGTCCGCCGTTCACCATCCGCCCTCCCGCACGCCGCTCACCGTCCCAATGGACTCTACGCAAACCTTTTCACGTCAGGAACCCCCGGAGCAGGGCCGCCGTCCCCGCGCAGTGCTCGCGCGCGATCTCCCGCGCCCCGTCCGCGTCCCCGTCGAGGACCGCCTCCACCAGGGCCGTGTGCTGACGCTGCGAGTGCTCCAGGTTGCGCACCAGCAGCGGGATGCAGTCGAGCAGGTCGTTCACCGTCGCCCGCACCGCCGCGTACCGGGCCGCCAGCGACGGCGAACCGCACAGCTCCGCCAGGGTGAGATGGAGCAGGGTGTCCCGCCGCCGGTAGTCGGCCAGCGGGGCGTCCGCGGTCCGCGCGAGCGCCTCGCGCAGCCGGTCCGCGCGCTCACCGGTCAGCCCGTGCGCCGCGCACAGCCCCGCCGCCCCGGACTCCAGCACCTCCCGGAACCGCAGCACGTCCTCGACGTCGACCTCGGCGATCCGGCGCCGCAGCGCGGCCTCGCCGCCGCCCCCGTCCGGCCGGGGCAGCACGAACGTCCCGCCGTACCGGCCGCGCCGGGACTCCAGCAGCCCCTGGTCCTGGAGCACCTTCAGCACCTCGCGCAGCGTGACCCGGCTGATCCCGAGCCGCTCCGCCAGCTCCCGTTCGGCCGGCAGCCGCCCGCCCGCCGGCACCAGGCCCAGACGGACCACCTGGAGGATCTGCTCCAGCGCCTCCTCGAAGCCGTTGCCGGCCCGCACCGGGCGCAGCACCCGCGTCAGCCGGTCGCCGTACGACCCGCTCGCCGATCCGTCCGCGTCCACCGGCACCGGCCGTGCCCCCTTCCCAAGCAATGGTTCTCCGCAATACCTTATGGCTCCCGGCCGTCCGGAAAACAGCCCAGGCGGGCCGGGGAACGCCGAGGAAAGCCGAGGAAAGCCCCGAAGGAGGCCCTCCCGTGGCAGACCGCACACCCCCGCTCGCCGTCGAGGAACTGCACGCCCTCGTCGCGAGCGGTGAGATCGACACTGTCGTCCTGGCCTTCCCCGACATGCAAGGGCGGCTCCAGGGCAAGCGGTTCGCCGCCCGCTTCTTCCTCGACGAGGTCCTGCGGCACGGCACCGAGGGCTGCAACTACCTCCTCGCCGTCGACACCGAGATGAACACCGTCGACGGCTACGCCATGTCCTCCTGGGACAACGGCTACGGCGACTTCGCCATGCGCCCCGACCTCACCACCCTGCGCCGGGTCCCGTGGAACGCCGGCACGGCCCTCGTCATCGCCGACCTCGCCTGGAACGACGGCGCGCCCGTGGTCGCCGCGCCCCGCCAGGTCCTGCGCCGCCAACTGGAGCGCCTCGCCGAGCACGGACTGACCGCCCAGGTCGGCACCGAGCTGGAGTTCATCGTCTTCAAGGACACCTACGAGGCCGCCTGGGACGCCGGTTACCGCGGCCTCACCCCGGCCAACCAGTACAACGTCGACTACTCGATCCTCGGCACCGGCCGGGTCGAGCCGCTGCTGCGCCGGATCCGCAACGAGATGGCCGGCGCCGGCCTCACCGTCGAGTCCGCCAAGGGCGAGTGCAACCCCGGCCAGCACGAGATCGCCTTCCGCTACGACGAGGCGCTCGTCACCTGCGACCAGCACGCGATCTACAAGACCGGCGCCAAGGAGATCGCCGCCCAGGAGGGCGTCTCGCTCACCTTCATGGCGAAGTACAACGAGCGCGAGGGCAACTCCTGCCACATCCACCTCTCGCTCACGGACGCCGACGGCCGCAACGCCTTCGCCGCCGCCGACGGCGGCATGACCGACACCATGCGGCACTTCCTCGCCGGACAGCTCGCCGCGCTGCGCGACTTCTCCCTGCTCCACGCCCCCAACATCAACAGCTACAAACGGTTCCAGCCCGGCTCCTTCGCCCCCACCGCCGTCGCCTGGGGCCACGACAACCGCACCTGCGCCCTGCGCGTCGTGGGACACGGCCGGTCGCTGCGGTTCGAGAACCGGCTGCCCGGCGGGGACGTCAACCCGCACCTCGCGGTCGCCGCGCTCGTCGCCGCCGGACTGCACGGCATCGAGCGGAAGCTCGAACTGCCCGAGCCCTGCACCGGCAACGCCTACGCCGCCGGACTCGCGCACGTCCCCACCACCCTGCGCGAGGCCGCCGAGCTGTGGTCGGCCAGCCCGCTCGCCGCGGCCGCGTTCGGCGAGGACGTCGTCGCCCACTACCGCAACATGGCGCGCGTCGAGCTGGACGCCTTCGACGCCGCCGTCACCGACTGGGAGCTGCGCCGCTCCTTCGAACGCCTGTGAAGGGTCCCTCCGTGTCCGACCAGCCAGACCAGCCAGACCAGCCAGACCAGTCCGGCCCGTATCCGCATGAGCTGATCGTCCTCGACCCGGCCACCGAGGAGGTCGTCGCCACCGTCCCGGCCGCCGACGCCGCCGACGTGGACCGCGCGGTCGTCCGCGCCCGCGCCGCCCAGACCGGCTGGGCCGCCGCCGCCCCCGCCGACCGGGCCCGGCTGCTGCGCCGCTTCGCCGACACCGTCGACAGCCACCTCGAAGAGCTGGCCCGCCTGGAGGTCCGCGAGGCCGGACACCTCCTCGGCAACGCCCGCTGGGAGGCCGGCAACGCTCGCGACCTGCTGCTCTACGCGGCCGGCGGCGTCGAGCGCCTCACCGGCCGGCAGATCCCCGTCCCCGGCGGCTGGGACATCACCTTCCACGAACCGCTCGGCGTCGTCGGCGTGATCGCCCCCTGGAACTTCCCCATGCCGATCGCGGCCTGGGGCGCCTTCCCGGCCCTCGCCGCCGGCAACGCGGTCGTCCTCAAACCCGCCGAGACCACCCCGCTGACCGCGCTCAGACTGGCCGAACTCGCCCTGGACGCGGGCCTGCCCGAGCACCTCTTCCAGGTGTTGCCCGGCCATGGCGCGGTGGCCGGACGGGCGCTCGTCGACCACCCCGGCGTGGCGAAGATCGTCTTCACCGGCTCCACCCGCACCGGCCGCGAGGTCATGGAGCGCTGCGCCCGCCAGGTGAAGCCCGTCACCCTCGAACTCGGCGGCAAGAGCCCGAACATCGTCTTCGCCGACGCCGATCTGAAGTCGGCCGTCGACCCCTTCTCGTTCCTCGACAACTCCGGCCAGGACTGCTGCGCCCGCACCCGGATCCTCGTCCAGGAGACCGTCCACGACGAGGTCGCCGAGCTGCTCGCCCGGGAACTGTCGGCCGTCGTGGTCGGCGACCCCGCCGACGAGGCGACCCAAATGGGCCCGCTGATCTCCCGTCAACAGGTGGACCGCGTACGGTCGTTCGTGCCCCACGGCGCCACCGCCCTGCGCGGCACGGCACCCGAGGGGCCCGGCTTCTGGTTCCCGCCGACCGTCCTCACGGACGCCGCGCCCGACTCCGACGCCGCCCGCGAGGAGATCTTCGGCCCGGTGGCCGTCCTGCTCCCCTTCACCGACGAGGCGGACGCGATCCGGCTCGCGAACGACACCCCCTACGGCCTCTCCGGATCCCTGTGGACCCGGGACATCGGCCGCGCCCTGCGCGTCGCGGGGGCCGTGCGCGCCGGGAACCTGTCCGTCAACTCCCACTCCAGCGTCCGCTACTGGACCCCCTTCGGCGGCTACAAGCAGTCCGGGGTCGGCCGTGAGCTGGGCCCGGACGCCCTGACCGCCTTCACCGAGACCAAGAACGTCTTCATCAGCACGGAGGGCCCCGCACAGTGACCGCATCCACCGAGGGCATCGTCTGCCGCCGTCTCGTCGGCCGTACGGCCGTCATCACCGGAGCCGGCAGCGGCATCGGCCTCGCCACCGCCCGCCGGCTCGCCTCCGAGGGCGCGCACGTCGTCTGCGCCGACATCGACGAGGAGGCCGGCAAGGCGGCCGCCGAGGACGTCGGCGGACTCTTCGTGAAGACCGACGTCACCGACGCCGAGCAGGTCGAAGCCCTCTTCCGGACCGCCTACGACACCTACGGCAGTGTCGACGTCGCCTTCAACAACGCGGGCATCTCCCCGCCCGACGACGACTCCATCCTCGACACCGGTCTTGACGCCTGGAGGCGCGTCCAGGAGGTCAACCTCACCTCCGTCTACCTGTGCTGCAAGGCCGCCCTGCCCTACATGCGGCGCCAGGGCAAGGGGTCCATCATCAACACGGCGTCCTTCGTGGCCCGGATGGGCGCCGCGACCTCGCAGATCTCGTACACCGCCTCCAAGGGCGGCGTGCTGGCGATGTCCCGCGAACTGGGCGTGCAGTTCGCCCGCGAGGGGATCCGGGTGAACGCGCTGTGCCCCGGCCCTGTCAACACCCCGCTGCTGCGCGAGCTGTTCGCCAAGGACCCCGAGCGCGCCGCCCGCCGCCTGGTCCACATCCCGCTCGGCCGGTTCGCCGAGGCGGAGGAGATCGCCGCCGCCGTCGCCTTCCTGGCCAGCGACGACTCCTCCTTCGTCAACGCGAGCGATTTCCTGGTGGACGGCGGGATCTCGGGCGCGTACGTGACTCCCCTGTAAGGGGGTTTCGTTCTAGAGGAAGGTGTGGCCCTCGCCCCGGTACGTCGGGACGGTCGCCGTCACCCGGTCGCCCTCGACGAGGTGCAGCACCTCGAACCGCTCGCACAGCTCACCGGCCTTCGCGTGCCGGAACCACACCTTGTCGCCGATCAGCAGATCGTCGGCGGGGGAGCCGAGCAGCGGGGTCTGCACCTCGCCGGGACCCTCCTGCGGGTCGTAGCGCAAGCCCTCCGGCAGATACGGCACCGGGAGCCGGTCCGGGCCCGCGGCACCGGAGGCGGGGTAGCCGCCGCCCAGCACGGTCACGACCCTGACCCCCGGCCGCCGCACCACGGGCTGGGCGAACAGGGCGGCCGGACGGCCGCTGAACGACGTGTAGTTGTCGAACAGCCGCGGCACGTACAGGCCCGACCCCGCCGCGATCTCCGTGACCGAGTCCTCGGCGGCGGTGCTCTCCACGCTGCCGGTGCCGCCGCCGTTGACGTACTCCAGATCCGGTACGACGGCCCGCACCGCGCGCACCACCGCGGCGCGCCGCTCCGCCAGCTCACGCCGGGCGGTGGCCTGCATCAGCCGGATCGCCCGCGAGCGCAGCGGCCGTCCCGCGAGCGAGTCGCCGACGCCGGCGACATGGCCCTCGTACGCCATGATCCCGACGATCTTGAAGCCGGGGCGGCGGCTCACCGCGCGCGCGAGATCCGCCACCTGGGACGGCGAGTGCAGCGGCGAGCGCCGGGCGCCGACCCGTACCCGGCCGCCGAACAGCTTCAGCGCGGTGTCCAACTCCAGGCAGACGCGCACCACTTCGGTGCCGCCGGCCCGGGAGGCGTCGATCAGGTCGAGCTGCGCGACGTCGTCGATCATGACGGTGACGGCGTCGGCGAGCTTGGGGTCGGCGGCCAGCTCGGCGAAGCCGGAACGGTCGGCGGAGGGGTAGGCGAGCAGGATGTCCTCGAACCCGGAGCGCGCGAGCCACAGGGACTCGGCGAGGGTGAAGGACATGACACCGGCGAAGCCGTCCCTGGCGAGGACGCGTTCCAGCAGGGGCCGGCAGCGCACCGACTTGCTCGCCACCCGGATCGGTTTGCCGCCGGCCCGCCGCACGAGATCGGCGGCGTTGGCGTCGAAAGCCTCCAGATCGACGATCGCGACGGGGGCGTCGAGATACTCGGTGGCCCGGTCGTACCGGGCCCGGTCGGCGGCGCGCACAGTCATGAACGAAGCCTGCCAGACTGGATTACCGCAGGGTAGGGGGACGATCCGGGCAGATGCCCCGGGGCCGCGGACTGGTTCCCGTTCGCGCCGGAACTAGCCGTAGAGTGACGCGCACACGGAGGACGGCTCCGGCCGGGATGCCGGTCAGGCCGGGCGGGTATGCGTGCCCAGGACGGACCACGACGTCCGCACCGGGCCACCGCGGCACACACGCGGGCCCGCGTACGAGAACGACGGCCCGGGCACGAGGAAACGGGGGGCGCATTGAGCACGGAAGCACGCCGCGCCTCAATCCCCCCACGCCCGGACACACCCCCGCCCTCCGAGCCGAACGAGCCCCCGACCTGGCCCACCACCCCACCCCCACCCCCAGCCTCGGCCCGCTTCCCGGACACGCCCCCACCTCCCTCGCGCCCGACCCCCGGGGCCGTCGCACCAACGGACGACGCCCCACCCCCGGACCGCCCGACCTCGGCCCCCTCGGCTCCGGGCGTTGCTCCACTACCTCGCCCGGCCTCGGCCCCGGGGCTGTCGATCCCCCCGGTCCCGGGCTCCGCGCCATCGGCTCCCGGCCCCGCGTCACCGGCTCATCCAGCTTCGGGCTCCGCGTCACCGGCCTATCCGGCCCCGGGTGCCGCGCCACCGGGTCGTCCGGCTTCGGGCGTCGCGCCGCCGGCTTATCCGGCCCCAGGTACCGCGCCGGCGTTCCCCCCGGCCCCTGGCGCTGGGTCGTCGGCCCGTCAAGCGCCGGGCTCCGCCTCACCGGGCCGCCCGACCTCGGGCCCCGTGCCGCTGGTTCACCCGGCACCGGGCCCTGCCTCGCCGACCCATCCGGCCTCGGGTGCTGCCTCGCCCGCCCAGTCCGCGGCGGGTGCTGCGTCGCCGGGCCGTTCGGCGGGCGTGCCGTCGGCCTATCCGGCCTCGGGCGCTGCTCCGTCGGTCCATCCGGACACGGGTGGCGCGTCAGCGGGTCGTCCGGCTTCGGTTCCCGTTCCCTCGGCTCGCCCGACCTCGGGCGGCGCGTCGTCGGTCCCCCCGGCATCGGCCCGCTTCCCGGACACCCCCCTGCCTCCAGCGCGCCCGGCCCCGGGGGGCGCCACGCCAGCCGGTGGCCCGACCTCGGCCCCCTCGGCTCCGGTTCACCCAGCCCCGGGCCCCACGCCGTCGGTCCCCCCGGGTTCGGGATCCGCCTCACCGGCCCACCCGGCCCCAGGCCGTCCGACTCCGGGCTCCGCGCCGTCCGACCCCCCGGCCCCAGGAGCTGGGTCGTCGGCCCGTCAGGTGCCAGGCCCCGTCTCACCGGGCCGCCCGGCCTCGGGCCCCGTGCCGCCGGTTCACCCGGCCCCGGGCCCTGCTTCGCCGACCCATCCGGCCTCGGGTGCCGCGTCGCCCGCCCAGCCCACGTCGCCAAGTCGCCCGGTGGGCGAAGGACCTCGTGTCCCGGCGTCGAGCGCCCCGTGGCCGCCCCGTCCGGAGGCGGCTCCCGGTGTCACCGGGGCCCAGGGTGTCCCGGGTTCGGCCGAGGGCACGGGTGCCCGGGGTTCGAACCGCGCCTCGGGTGACGCCCGCCCGGATGCCACGTCGGACCGCTCCGCTCCTGACGGTCCGCACGACTTCCGTCGCCCCGGCTGGACGGCTCAGCGCCGGGCGGGGACGGACGGTTCCCGCCTGAGTGGCCCGGACGGCTTCCGTCCAACCGGTCCGGAGGACTCCCGTCCGACGGGTCAGGACATATCCCGTCCGGGTGGTCCGGCCACGCCCCGGCCGGGTGGCCCCCGTCCGGCGTCCGTCGACTCGGTCGGCCCGCGGAGCGGTGGTCCGGATGCCTCCGGTTCGGCTGGGGTGGTCGACGGGTTCCGTCCGGCCACGCCCCGGCCGGGTGGCCCCCGTCCGGCGGCCGGCGACCCGAACAGCCCGCGCAGCGGTGGTCCGGATGCCCCCGGTCCGGCCGGGGCGGTTGAAGGGGGCCGTACGGGGGGCCCGGCCCCGGGCGGCCTCGGTGGCTCTCGGCAGGTGGGGGCCGACGCCCCCGCCGGAGGCAGTCCCTCGCACCCCGGGGCCTCGTCCGACAGCGCCTGGTCGCCCCTGCCCCGTGGTTGGGTTCCGTCGCCCGGCAGCGCGGCCGCTCCTGGCCTCGACTCTCAGTCCGCCTGGACCCCCGTCTCCCCGGTCGGGCCCGATCCCGCGTTGTCCTGGAGTGCGCCCAGCACGCGGCGGCCCGTCGTGTCGTTCGCCGAGCCCGAGGGGTTCGGGGAGGGCGTGCGGCAGGGGATGGGCGCGCGTCAGAGGGCCGTCGTCGCGGCGGCGTGTGTCGTGCTCGGGCTCGGGCTGATCGGCGGTGCCGTCACCGGGAGCTGGCTCGTCGGCGGCTCCGCGGACGCGGCCGAGCGGACCTCGTACGCCACCGCAGGCGGCCTGTGGCACAACGTCCCCGTCGACGACCTCTTCCCCCGCACCGTCGACGGACAGGGCGCGGGCCCCGGCGGAGCCGACCGCACCTGGACCCGCATCGGCGTCGCCCCGGACACCGACTGCGCCGACGCCCTCGACCCCCTGCTGCGCACCGCCCTCGCCCCGGTCGGCTGCCGCAGGCTCCTGCGCGCCACCTACACCGACGCCACCCAGAGCTACGTCACCACCGTCGGACTGCTCTTCACCACCGCCGACGCGACGGCGATGCGCGCCCTCGACACCCGTTTCACCAAGGAGGGCCTCGCCAAGCGCGCCGACCTGATGCCCAGGCCGTACGCCGTGAAGGGCACCGTCGCCGCCGGCTTCGGCGACAAGCAGCGCGCCTCCTGGACGATCTCCGTGCTCACCGACGCCCCCGTCGTCGTCTACACCGTCTCCGGCTGGGCCGACGGCCGCGCCGTCGACACCCCCCAGCCCGCCGCGGAGGCCACCGCGTCCGGCGCCACCACCGCCCCCGGCCAGGCCGGACTCGGCCACGAGGCCCAGGGCCTCGCCGACCGCGTCGAACGCGGCCTGCGCAGAACCGCCGCCTCGCCGTCCCCGGAGCAGCCCCGATGAGCCGCCGCCGCACGAGACGCCGTACGACCCGCAGGGCCGGGATCCTGTGCGGTCTCCTCGCCGGTTCCGTCGCGCTGCTGCCCGCCGCCCCCGCCCACGCCGACGGCATACGCGGCCAGCAGTGGGCCCTGGACGCCCTGCACACCCAGGAGATCTGGCAGACCACCAAGGGCAAGGGCATCACCGTCGCCGTCCTGGACACCGGCGTCGAGGCCGACCACCCCGACCTGGAGGACAACGTCCTGCCCGGCAAGGACATGGTCGGCTTCGGCGCGAAGGAGGGCGACCGCGCCTGGGCCCGCCACGGCACCGCCATGGCCGGCATCATCGCCGGCCACGGACACGGCTACGCCGACGGCGACGGCGTCCTCGGCATCGCCCCCGAGGCCAAGATCCTCCCCGTCCGGGTCATCCTGGAGGACGGCGACCCACAGCGCGCCAAGGCCCGCAGCACCCGCGGCAACGCCCTCGCCGAAGGCATCCGCTGGGCCGCCGACCAGGGCGCCGACGTCATCAACCTCTCCCTCGGCGACGACTCCGCCTCCGCCCACCCGGAACCCGCCGAGGACGAGGCCGTCCAGTACGCGCTGAAGAAGGGCGCCGTCGTCGTCGCCTCGGCCGGCAACGGCGGCGAGAAGGGCGACCACATCTCCTACCCGGCCGCCTACCCCGGCGTCATCGCCGCCACGGCCGTCGACCGATACGGCACGCGCGCGTCGTTCTCCACCCGCCGCTGGTACGCCACGGTCAGCGCACCCGGCGTGGACGTCGTCATCGCCGACCCCGACCACAAGTACTACCAAGGCTGGGGGACGAGCGCGGCCTCGGCGTTCGTCTCCGGTGCCGTGGCCCTGGTCAAGGCCGCCCACCCCGGGCTCACCCCGGCGCAGATCAAGAAGCTCCTGGAGGACACCGCCCGCAACTCCCCCGAGAGCGGCCGCGACGACTCCCGCGGCTACGGCTTCATCGACCCCGCCGCCGCGATCAGGGAAGCCGACGGCCTGAAACCCCAGGGCATGAAGTCGGTGCCGTACGACGAGGAGTACTTCGGCCCGGGCCCCCACGCCCCCCGCTCCGACACCGCCGCGGACGGCTGGGCGGCCCCCGTCGCCGGAGCCGTCGGCGTGGTCCTGCTGGTGGCGGCCGTCGTGGTCTGGCGCGCCCGCCGCGAACGCTACGACACCTACTGACCCGCCGTCGCTGTCGCCGATACCCCGTCACCGGCGACCGCCGTCACCGCCGCCCGTGCCGCCGACTCCACCAGCGTGATGCCCGCCGCCTGCGTGGCGCTGCCGTTCGACACCACGGCCACCAGATAGCCGGCACCGCCCGAGGTCACCCGCCCGATGCTGTTCACGTCCCACAGTCCGGTCGTGCTCCGCGCCAGCCAGCCGTTCTTCAGCCGCCACGACGAGCCGTCGGCGGCCGCCGACACCCCCCACCGCTGCCCGGCGGCTATGGTCCCCATCAGCTCCTGGACGTACGACCGCGAGGCCGCGCTCAGCGCCGAGCCAGAGTTCGAGTCAGAGTCCGTCCCGAAGATCTGCCGGAGCAGGGTGAGCTGGTCGGCGGCGGTGGTCTGGGTCAGCCCCCACAGCATGCCGGTGCCGCCCTCGGTCGCGGTCAGCCCGAGCCGCTCGTTCGCCGCGTCCAGCCCCTTCGCCGCGCCGATGGACCGCCACAGCGCCGACGCCGAGTCGTTGTCGCTGTTCTGGATCATCGCGGCGGCGTACGTCTTCTCGGCCGCGGTGAGCCGCCGTCCCGCGTCCTGCGCCTGGAGCAGCAGCGCCGCCAGGATGTCGACCTTCACGATGCTCGCCGTGTCGAACGCGGAGTCGCCGTACGTGGCCCCGGCGCCGCTGTCCAGGGCGAGCACCGCCACGGACACCCGCGCCTCACCGGGCACGGTCACCGCGCTCATCGCCTCGGCCAGCAGCGCGTCGTGATCGACCTCGGGCACCGTCACCTCGTCCACCGACACCTCCCCGCCCGCCGCCTCGTACGCCGACACCGACGCCGAGGGCGTCGCGGTCGCCGACGATACGGGCTCACCCCCGGAGTGCGCCCGCGCCTGCACATAGACGGTCCCGCCGGCCGTGACACCCACCGCGGCGACGGCGGCGAGCGCCACGGCGAGGAGCGGCCGTGACCGACGGCGGCGCCGGGACGAGCGGGCGCGGGGAGACTCCATGCCCGAGATGGTGGGCGCGCCGACTGTGCGGACCGTTAGACGGACGTTAGAGCCGCGTCAGCGATGTCTGAGAATCCTGTGAATCCCGTGTCCGCCGGGTTACCGGCCCCGCACAAGCCCAGCAGCATCCCCCCGATAGGGTCGGGGACCGTGGCGAACAAGAACATTCCCGACCCCGGCTACTCCGACGACGACGGCTCCGCCGACCCCCGGCTGAGCGCCGCGCTCGCCGCCTGGGCCGAGGACCGCACCGCCGTGAGCCCGGTGCTGGAGGCGCTCAAGGGCGCCCGGCTCCTGGTCCCCGTGGTGGCCGTGCTCGGCGAGGTCGAGGAGGACGAGAACGGGCTGCGCCGCGAGAAGACCAGCGACATGGCCGTCCCCACCCTGAAGGCCGGCACCCGCACCGCGCTGCCCGCCTTCACCTCCACCGACTCCCTCGCCCGCTGGGACCCGGGGGCGCGCCCCGTCGCCGTACCCCTGCACCAGGCGCTGCGGGCCGCCGCGCACGAGAAGGCGGACACGGTCGTCCTGGACCTGGCCGGTCCGGTGGCGTTCGAACTGACCGGCCCGGCGCTGCTCGCGCTCGCCGAGGGCCGTACGACGGCGGACCCGCTCGCCGATCCGGCGGTGCGGGAGGCGGTCCGGGCGGCGGTGGCCGCCGAGCCCGCCGTGGTCAGCGCCCATCTGGGGCCGGGGCAGGCCGACGGCACGCTCGCGCTCGTCCTCGACCCGGCGGCCGCGCCCGCCGAGACGGCCCGGGCGGTCGCCGGACGGCTCGCCGCCGACGAAACACTGAGGGCCCGCCTGGTGCGCGGCCTCGACCTGGCACTGCTGCCGGCCGGGACGACGCCTCCGGGCGAGCCCCTGTACGTACGGGACTGACTCAGCCGTAGAGGGGGCCCGTGTACTTCTCGCCCGGGCCCTGACCCGGCTCGTCCGGGATCAGGGACGCCTCGCGGAAGGCGAGCTGGAGCGACTTCAGGCCGTCCCGCAGCGGGGCCGCGTGGAAGGAGCTGATCTCGGTCGTGCTCGCGTCCAGCAGCCCGGCGAGGGCGGTGATCAGCTTGCGGGCCTCGTCCAGGTCCTTGTACTTGTCGCCCTCCTCCGTGAGCCCGAGCTTCACGGCGGCGGCGCTCATCAGGTTGACGGCGACCGTGACGATCACCTCGACCGCGGGGACCTCGGCGATGTCGCGGGTCATCTCGTCGAAGTCGGGGGCGTCGGAGGAGCCGGGGGAGTCCGCGGGGCCGGCGGGGGAGGTGTCACTCATGCGGGACACGATAGGCGCAGGCCGGACCCGGGACCCAGTCGGCCCGGATTGGCCGTTCCCGGCACGGGCTGCTAATCTCGTGTAACGACCGGTCGGACACGCGTGCCCCTCAGCAGGCGGGTTCGGCCCACAAGTGGAGGCTCCGATCTCCCACCCGACCACCCCCAGGGCGGCGGGTCACCCCCGGTCAGGCGGCCGCCATCGTTCCGTACGGACGATGGAGTCGCCCGGTAGTGCGCCCCGCGATCCCTCGCGACGGTGCTCCGGTAGTGCTTGGAGCCCCGCATGTGATCGTTCGGGGCATTTTTTTGTGCTTCGGCGTGGTTATAGGTCTAACGACACAGACGTTACGTGGCCGTCCGCCAGGCTGCCGCGTGGTGCTACATAGGAGGATCCATCAGCGCCGAGCCCCGCATCAACGACCGGATTCGCGTTCCCGAG
>NZ_JAANNX010000102.1:0-11011 GCF_013363615.1 Streptomyces sp. CAI-85
ACATGGTCCTCCACCACCCCACGACGGCGCCCTCCCGGCACGCGGTCTACCACCGGATGGTGGCCCGCAACCGGGTCTGGCTGGCCCGCCGCAACCTGCCCGCCCCGCTGGTCCCCGTCTATCTCGGGGTCTGGCTGCTGCTCACCCTGGCCCGGCGCCCCTCGGGGCCGGCGCTGCGGGCGTGGTGGGGCGGCTTCCGGGAAGGCTGGACCACACCCTGCGGTCCCCGCAGGCCCATGAAGTGGCGTACGGTGTGGCGGCTGACCCGACTGGGCCGGCCCCCGGTGATCTGACAAGCTCGTCCCTGAGGGCTCCCCGGGACGTTCGGCGGGCCCCCCGGCTCATGCCAGCCCCGTCAAGGCTGCGCATCGCGAAGACGAAAGTTTCCTACTTGTGAGTGAGACAACGCATGACGGCGGAGTCGCGGTGAGCGCGCCCCCGTCGCCCGACGAGGGCCTGACGGCCGCGGAGCTGGCCGCCAAGTACGGGCTGTCCGTGAGCGGCGCCCGGCCCCGTGTGCGGGAGTACGTCCGCCAGCTCTGGGGACGCCGGCACTTCATCCTGGCGTTCTCCCGGGCCAAGCTGACCGCGCAGTACAGCCAGGCCAAGCTCGGCCAGCTCTGGCAGGTGGCCACGCCCCTGCTGAACGCGTTCGTGTACTTCATGATCTTCGGCGTGCTGCTCAACGCCAGCCGCGGGATGTCCAAGGACGTGTACATCCCGTTCCTGGTCACGGGTGTCTTCGTGTTCACCTTCACCCAGAGTTCGGTGATGAGCGGGGTCCGGGCGATCTCCGGCAACCTCGGCCTGGTCCGCGCCCTGCACTTCCCGCGCGCCTCGCTGCCGATCTCCTTCGCGCTCCAGCAGCTCCAGCAGCTCCTGTACTCGATGATCGTGCTGTTCCTGGTCGTCATCGGCTTCGGCAGCTACCCGGACGCCTCCTGGCTGCTGATCGTCCCCGTCCTCGCGCTCCAGTTCTGCTTCAACACCGGTCTGGCGCTGGTGTTCGCGCGGGCCGGCGCGAAGACCCCGGACCTCGCGCAGCTCATGCCGTTCGTGATGCGGACCTGGATGTACGCGTCCGGCGTGATGTTCTCCATCCCGGTCTTCCTCGCGGACAAGCCGGCGTGGGTGGGGAACGTCCTCCAGTGGAACCCGGCCGCCATCTACATGGACCTGATGCGCTACGCGCTCATCGAGGAGTACGGCTCCAAGAACCTCCCGGACCACGTCTGGGCGGTCGCGGTCGGCTGGGCCCTGCTGTTCGCCGTCGGCGGCTTCCTGTACTTCTGGAAGGCGGAGGAGAGGTACGGCCGTGGCTGAGCAGCTTCCGGGACAGCGCGTCCCCACCGTCATCGCCGACGACGTGCACATCGTGTACCGGGTCAACGGCGCCAGGACCGGCAAGGGCAGCGCCACCGCGGCCCTCAGCCGGATCGTCAAGCGCGGCTCGGGCGACGAGGCGCGCGGGGTGCGCAAGGTGCACGCGGTGCGCGGCGTCTCCTTCGTCGCCTACCGGGGCGAGGCCATCGGTCTGATCGGCTCCAACGGCTCCGGCAAGTCCACCCTGCTGCGCGCGATCGCCGGTCTGCTGCCGCCGGAGAGCGGCCGGGTCTACACCGACGGCCAGCCCTCGCTGCTGGGCGTCAACGCGGCCCTGATGAACGACCTGACCGGCGAGCGCAACGTCATCCTCGGCGGGCTCGCCATGGGCATGACCCGCGAGCAGGTCAAGGAGCGCTACCAGCAGATCGTCGACTTCTCGGGCATCAACGAGAAGGGCGACTTCATCACCCTGCCGATGCGCACCTACTCCTCCGGCATGGCGGCCCGGCTGCGGTTCTCCATCGCCGCCGCCAAGGACCACGACGTCCTGATGATCGACGAGGCCCTCGCCACCGGCGACCGCAAGTTCCAGAAGCGCTCCGAGGAACGCATCAGGGAGCTGCGCAAGCAGGCGGGCACGGTGTTTCTGGTCAGTCACAGCAACAAGTCGATCCGCGACACCTGTGACCGCGTGCTGTGGCTGGAACGCGGCGAACTGCGCCTCGACGGCCCCACCGAAGAGGTCCTCAAGGAGTACGAGAAGTTCACCGGCAAGTAGGCGGCGACATGCGCGGGCCCTGCCGGAACTGTCCGGCGGGGCCCGGCGTCTGCAAAGGAAACGTCAACTCCGGCCGCGCTTCGGAATCTTGGCGCCAATTGGTGTGTTCTTGTGATGCGCGGGACACCCCCACGAACCATGTTGCGTTGTACAACGTAAGCTGTACAGGTCCCGAATCACGTCAAGTAGGGCGATAATGCGCGACACCTTCCGCCGGGACGGCCGGGCGGGCGTGTCCGAAATAGTGTGTCTTGGGTCGGCGGTGTAGAACGGGAGATGTGACGGCAATGGCTACGGAAACTCCCCAGCTCAACGCAGCGTGCGCCGTCCCTGCCCCGGGCAGTCCCCGGTGACGGCGCCCGCCGCCCCCCGCACCGGCGACCCGGAGCGCGGCACCCTCGCCAAGGCCGCCGACGAGAACTTCCCCGTCGCGCCCTTCTTCCTGCCCAGGGCCTGGCGCGACGACCTCATGGCGGTCTACGGCTTCGCCCGGCTGGTCGACGACATCGGTGACGGCGACCTCGCCCCCGGCGGCGCCGACGCCCGGCTGCTCGGCGTCGCCCCCGCCGACGCCGACGACCGGACGGTCCTGCTGGACGCCTTCGAGGCCGATCTGCTCCGGGTCTTCGACGGCGAGCCCCGCCACCCCCTGCTGCGCCGGCTGCGGCCGACGGTCCGCCGCCGCTCCCTCGACCCCGGTCCGTTCCTGGACCTGATCGCCGCCAACCGCCAGGACCAGCTCGTCACCCGCTACGAGACCTACGACGACCTCGCCGCCTACTGCGCGCTGTCCGCCAACCCGGTCGGCCGGCTGGTCCTCGCCGTGACCGGCACCGCCACCCCCGAGCGGGTCCGCCGCTCCGACGCGGTCTGCACCGCCCTCCAGATCGTCGAACACCTCCAGGACGTGTCCGAGGACCTCGGCCGTGACCGCGTCTACCTGCCCGCCGAGGACATGAAACGTTTCCACGTCGGCGAGTCCGACCTCGCGGCGGACAGCGCCGGCGCATCGGTGCGCGCGCTGGTCGCGTACGAGGCGCAACGCGCCGGCGGCCTTCTGAATGAAGGCGCCCCCCTCGTGGGTAGCGTCCACGGCAGGCTGCGACTGCTGCTCGCGGGGTTCGTGGCGGGGGGACGGGCGGCGATCCACGCGATCGCCGCCGCCGGATTCGACGTACTTCCCGGCCCGCCCAAGCCCGGCAAGCTCCGGTTGCTGCGTGAGGTGGGCGTGACCCTGCGAGGAGAGGGGTGATCCGGACCGTGGAGCCGTCACCGCACGTGTCCGCGCCGGTACTCGCCGCCTACAGCTACTGCGAGGCCGTCACCGGGCAGCAGGCCCGGAACTTCGCGTACGGCATCAGGCTGCTGCCCACACCGAAGCGCCGCGCGATGTCCGCGCTGTACGCGTTCTCGCGCCGTGTCGACGACATCGGCGACGGCGCCCTGGCCGACGAGGTCAAGATCGCGCGCCTGGAGGACACCCGCGCCCTGCTCACCCGGGTCCGCGAGGGCGAGGTCGACGAGGACGACACCGACCCGGTGGCCGTCGCCCTCGCCCACACCGCCCGCGCCTTCCCGGTGCCGCTCGGCGGCCTGGACGAGCTGATCGACGGCGTGCTGATGGACGTACGCGGCGAGACCTACGAGACCTGGGACGACCTGAAGGCGTACTGCCGCTGTGTGGCGGGCGCCATCGGACGCCTCTCGCTCGGCGTCTTCGGCACCGAACCCGGCGCGCGCGGCGCCGAGCGCGCCCCCGAGTACGCCGACACGCTGGGGCTCGCGCTCCAGCTCACCAACATCCTCCGCGACGTCCGCGAGGACGCGACCGGCGGGCGCACCTATCTGCCCGCCGACGACCTCGCCAAGTTCGGCTGCTCGGCCGGGTTCGACGGGCCGAAGCCGCCGGAGGGCTCCGACTTCGCGGGTCTCGTGCACTTCGAGGTGCGCCGGGCCCGCACCCTCTTCGCCGAGGGCTACCGGCTGCTGCCCATGCTCGACCGGCGCAGCGGCGCCTGTGTCGCCGCCATGGCCGGCATCTACCGCCGCCTTCTGGACCGTATCGAGCGTGACCCCGAGGCCGTCCTGCGCGGCCGGGTCTCGCTGCCCGGCCCGGAGAAGGCGTACGTCGCCGTGCGCGGCCTGTCGGGCCTGGACGCCCGGCACGCCTCCCGGCGGACCGTCAGGAGGCACGCCTGATGGACGCCACGGGAGACAAAGCCGTACCGGCCGGCCGGGCCGGACGAACCGGCGGGAAGCGGCACGCAACCCTCCGGACCGGCACGGCGTCCCTGACTGCGACGGTCGGCCGTGCAGCCTTCAATCATCACGGCCGGCCCGCGCATCGTTTGGGACCGGACACGGGGGAGGGGACGCCATGAGCCACGCGCCGCTCCCGGACGCCCCCCAGCGGGCGGGCCGCACCGCCGTGGTCGTCGGCGGCGGGCTCGCCGGTGCCACCGCCGCGCTCGCGCTCGCCGACGCCGGTGTGCGCGTCACCCTGCTCGAAGGCCGGCCCCGGCTCGGCGGCCTCGCCTTCTCCTTCCAGCGAGGCGAGCTGACCGTCGACAACGGCCAGCACGTCTATCTGCGCTGCTGCACCGCCTACCGCTGGTTCCTCGACCGCATCGAGGGCAGCGCGCTGGCCCCCCTGCAACCCCGGCTCGACGTGCCCGTCGTCGACGTGGACCGCCCCGAGGGACGGCGGCTCGGCCGGCTGCGGCGCGACCCGCTGCCCGTCCCCCTGCACCTGGGGCGCGGCCTCGCGACCTACCCGCATCTCTCCCTCGCCGACCGCGCACGGGTGGGCCGCGCCGCGCTCGCCCTCAAGGCGCTCGACCTCACCGACCCGGCCCTCGACGACCAGGACTTCGGGAGCTGGCTGACCGCGCACGGCCAGTCGGCACGCGCCGTCGAGGCCCTGTGGGACCTGGTCGGGGTGGCCACCCTCAACGCCGTCGCCGGCGACTCCTCGCTGGCGCTCGCCGCCATGGTGTTCAAGACCGGTCTGCTCTCCGACCCCGGCGCCGCCGACATCGGCTGGGCGCACGTGCCCCTCGGCGAACTGCACGACCGCCTGGCCCGCAAGGCGCTCGACTCCGCGGGCGTACGCACCGAGACCCGCACCCGCGTCACCTCCCTCTCCCGCACCGACAACGGCTGCTGGAACGTTCAGGTTCCCGGCGAGACGCTCACCGCCGACGCCGTCGTCCTCGCCGTACCCCAGCGCGAGACGTACGACCTGCTGCCCGCCGGGGCCCTCGACGCCCCCGAACGGCTGCTGGACATCGGCACCGCCCCGATCCTCAACGTCCACGTCGTCTACGACCGCCCGGTGCTGCGCGCGCCCTTCCTCGCCGCGCTCGGCACCCCCGTGCAGTGGGTCTTCGACCGCACCGCCGCCTCCGGACTGCGCGAGGGCCAGTACCTCGCCGTGTCGCAGTCGGCCGCCCAGGACGAGATCGACCTGCCCGTCGCCGACCTGCGCGCCCGCTATCTGCCCGAACTGCGCAAGCTGGTGCCGGGCACCCGCGACGCCGAGGTGCGGGACTTCTTCGTGACCCGGGAGCGCACCGCGACGTTCGCCCCCACCCCCGGCGTCGGACGGCTGCGGCCCGGCGCCCGCACCCGAGCCCCCGGCCTGTACCTGGCCGGTGCGTGGACCGCCACAGGGTGGCCCGCGACCATGGAGAGTGCGGTCCGCAGCGGCGTGAGCGCGGCCGACGCCGCCCTGAACGCCCTCGGCCGGCCCCGACCTACCCACCTCTTCGCTGTCGAGGAGGCGGCCTGATGCTCGATCAGCACGGCTCGGCACACCCCCGCACCCCCTCCGGTACCGCTACAAGAGGAGAAACTGTGCCCACTGTGCCACCGGCCTCGCCGGCCGCTCGCAGGACCGCGGTGGACGTCGCCGCGCTCCTGGAGCGCGGCCGCACCCTGGCCACTCCGGTGCTCCGGGCGGCCGTCGACCGGCTCGCGCCGCCCATGGACACGGTCGCCGCCTACCACTTCGGCTGGATCGACGCCCAGGGCAGGCCCACCGACGGCGACGGCGGCAAGGCCGTACGGCCCGCGCTCGCCGTGCTCTCCGCCGAGGTCACCGGCGCCGCCCCCGAGACCGGGGTGCCCGGCGCGGTCGCCGTCGAACTGGTCCACAACTTCTCCCTGCTGCACGACGACCTGATGGACGGCGACGAACAGCGCCGCCACCGCGACACCGTCTGGAAGGTGCACGGCCCCGCCCAGGCCATCCTGGTCGGCGACGCCCTGTTCGCCCTCGCCAACGAGGTGCTGCTGGAACTCGGCACCGTCGAGGCCGGCCGCGCCACCCGCCGGCTGACCACCGCCAGCCGCGCCCTGATCGACGGCCAGGCCCAGGACATCTCCTACGAGCACCGCGACCGCGTCAGCGTCGAGGAGTGCCTGGAGATGGAGGGCAACAAGACCGGCGCCCTGCTGGCCTGCGCCAGCTCCATCGGCGCCGTGCTCGGCGGCGCCGACGACCGCACCGCCGACGCCCTGGAGCGCTACGGCTACCACCTCGGCCTGGCCTTCCAGGCCGTCGACGACCTCCTCGGCATCTGGGGCGACCCGGAGGCCACCGGGAAGCAGACCTGGAGCGATCTGCGCCAGCGCAAGAAGTCCCTGCCGGTGGTGGCCGCGCTCGCGGCGGACGGCCCCGCCTCCGAACGGCTCGGCGAGATCCTCGCGGCCGACGCCAAGAGCAGCGACTTCGCGACCTTCTCCGAGGAGGAGTTCGCGGCCCGCGCCGCGCTCATCGAGGAGGCCGGCGGCCGTGAGTGGACCGCCGACGAGGCCCGCCGCCAGCACACCGTCGCCCTCGAGGCCCTGAACGCCGTGGACATGCCCGAGCAGGTGCGGGACCGGTTCACGGCGCTCGCCGACTTCGTCGTCGTACGAAAGAGATGATCACTATCGGTCGAATAGTCCTCGCGTAGTCGCCGGCCGGTGCAGCGAGGCGAGAGGCGCACCGGCCGACGGCGGACCCACAGCAGAGTCACCACATGCACACTGCACGAAGGGGAAGCCATGACAGCGACGACCGACGGAAGCACCGGGGCTGCCCTGCCGCCCCGCGCTGCCGCGGCCACCGACACCGACATCACCATCCCCGTGGCGGCCGGGGGACAAGAAGCCGCCGTACGCGCGGTCCAGCGTGCCACCGCCCATCTGCTCGCCCGTCAGGACGCCGAGGGCTGGTGGAAGGGCGACCTGGAGACCAACGTCACCATGGACGCCGAGGACCTGCTGCTCCGCCAGTTCCTCGGCATCCGTGACGACGCCACGACACAGGCCACCGCGCTCTTCGTCCGCGGCCGGCAGCGGGAGGACGGCACCTGGGCCACCTTCCACGGCGGACCGCCGGACCTCTCCGCCACCGTCGAGGCGTACGTCGCGCTGCGCCTGGCCGGCGACGCCCCCGAGGCCCCCCACATGGCCCTGGCCGCCGCCTGGATCCGCGACCGGGGCGGCATCGCCGCCGCCCGTGTCTTCACCCGGATCTGGCTGGCCCTGTTCGGCTGGTGGAAGTGGGAGGACCTTCCCGAACTCCCGCCGGAACTCCTGTACTTCCCCAAGTGGTTCCCGCTCAGCATCTACAACTTCGGCTGCTGGGCCCGGCAGACGATCGTCCCGCTCACCGTCGTCTCGGCCAAGCGCCCGGTACGCCCGGCGCCCTTCCCGCTGGACGAGCTGCACACCGACCCCGACCTGCCCAACCCGCCCCGCCCGCTGGCCCCGTTGCACACCTGGGACGGTCTCTTCCAGCGGCTCGACAAGGTCGTGCGCGGCTATCGCACGGTCGCGGTGCGCCGGCTGCGCGGGGCCGCCCTGAACTCCGCCGCCCGCTGGATCGTGGAGCGGCAGGAGAACGACGGCGCCTGGGGCGGCATCCAGCCGCCCGCCGTGTACTCGATCATCGCCCTGCATCTGCTCGGCTACGACCTCGCCCACCCCGTGATGCGCGCGGGACTGGAGTCCCTCGACCGGTACGCCGTATGGCGCGAGGATGGCTCCCGGATGATCGAGGCGTGCCAGTCCCCGGTGTGGGACACCTGTCTCGCGACCATCGCGCTGGCCGACGCCGGGGTGCCCGCCGACCATCCCCAACTGGTCAAGGCCGCCGACTGGATGCTCGGCGAGCAGATCGTACGGCCCGGCGACTGGTCGGTGCGCAGGCCCCAACTGCCCCCGGGCGGCTGGGCGTTCGAGTTCCACAACGACAACTACCCCGACATCGACGACACCGCCGAGGTCGTCCTCGCGCTGCGCCGTGTCGCCCACCACGACCCGCAGCGTACGGAGAAGGCCATCGCACGCGGTGTGCGCTGGAACCTCGGCATGCAGTCCAGGAACGGCGGTTGGGGCGCCTTCGACGTCGACAACACCAGCCGGTTCCCCAACCGGCTGCCGTTCTGCGACTTCGGCGAGGTCATCGACCCGCCGTCGGCGGACGTCACCGCGCACGTCGTGGAGATGCTCGCCGTCGAGGGACTCTCCCACGATCCGCGTACCCGGCGCGGCATCGCCTGGCTGCTGGCCGAACAGGAGCCGGACGGCTCGTGGTTCGGCCGCTGGGGCGTCAACTACGTCTACGGCACCGGGTCGGTGGTGCCCGCGCTGACGGCCGCCGGACTGCCCGCCCGGCATCCCGCGATCCGCCGGGCGGTCGGCTGGCTGGAGCGGGTGCAGAACGACGACGGCGGCTGGGGCGAGGACCTGCGCTCCTACCAGGACCCCGCCCGCTGGAGCGCCCGCGGCGCCTCCACCGCCTCCCAGACCGCCTGGGCGCTGATGGCGCTCCTCGCGGCCGGGGAGAAGGACTCCAAGGCCGTCGAACGCGGCGTCGCCTGGCTGGTGGAGACCCAGCGCGAGGACGGCTCCTGGGACGAGCCGTGCTTCACCGGCACCGGCTTCCCCTGGGACTTCTCGATCAACTACCACCTCTACCGGCAGGTCTTCCCGCTCACCGCGCTCGGCCGGTACGTCCACGGCGAACCCTTCGCCGACAGGCCCGCCACCGGGGCGGCTCCCGCCGAGGCCGAGGGGGGCTGATGGCCAGACCGCCCGTTCCGGCACCGCTGCTGATCGCCTGCGCGCTCGGCATCGAGCACCTCGCGCTGCGCATGGGCGACCGCGGCGAGGCCGCCGGGCCCGTCACCGTCCTGCGCTCCGGCATGGGGCCGAAGGCGGCCGAGCGCTCCGTCACCCGGGTCCTCGCCGACCCGGTGCTCGGCGGCGCCGCCGTGCTGGCCACGGGCTTCTGCGCCGGACTCGCCCCCGGCATGCACCCCGGCGATCTGGTGGTCGCCGAGGAGACCCGCGACCCACGGGGCACCGTCCCGTGCGTCGGCACCGAACTGCTCGTCAAGGAACTCGTGCGCACGCTTCCCGGGCGCACCGTCCACACCGGCCCCGTCACCGGCTCCGACCACGTCGTCCGCGGCCATGAGCGGGCCGACCTGCTCGCGAAGGGCGCGATCGCGGTCGACATGGAGTCGGCGGCCACCCTGCTGAGCGCCGTCCGCACCGGCGAGCGCCCGGTTGCGGCCGTCCGGGTGGTCGTGGACGCTCCTGAACATGAACTCGTCCGGATCGGCACGGTCCGCGGTGGAATATCGGCTTTCCGTGTCCTTCGTTCCGTACTGCCCGCGTTTTTCGAATGGCATCGTAATGTGCTGCTCCCCCGGAGGTGAGCCGAATGGCCATGCCACTGCGCCAGTCCATCAAGGTCGCTACATACCTCGCCGAACAGAAGCTGCGCAAGCGGGACAAGTTCCCGCTGATCGTTGAGCTGGAGCCGCTCTTCGCCTGCAACCTCAAGTGCGAGGGCTGCGGGAAGATCCAGCACCCGGCGGGCGTCCTCAAACAGCGTATGCCGGTCGCCCAGGCCGTCGGCGCGGTGCTGGAGTCGGGTGCGCCGATGGTGTCCATCGCGGGCGGCGAGCCCCTGATGCACCCTCAGATCGACGAGATCGTACGGCAGTTGGTGGCCAAGAGGAAGTACGTCTTCCTCTGCACCAACGCCATGCTGCTGCGCAAGAAGATGGACAAGTTCACGCCCTCGCCCTACTTCGCCTTCGCCGTGCACATCGACGGACTGCGCGAACGGCACGACGAGTCCGTGGCCAAGGAGGGCGTGTTCGACGAGGCGGTGGCCGCCATCAAGGAGGCCAAGCGGCGCGGCTTCCGCGTCACCACCAACTCCACCTTCTTCAACACCGACACCCCGCAGACCATCATCGAGGTCCTCAACTTCCTCAACGACGACCTCAAGGTGGACGAGATGATGATCTCGCCCGCCTACGCCTACGAGAAGGCGCCCGACCAGGAGCACTTCCTGGGCGTGGAGCAGACCCGCGAGCTGTTCAAGAAGGCGTTCTCGGGCGGCAACCGCAGGAAGTGGCGCCTCAACCACTCCCCGCTCTTCCTGGACTTCCTGGAGGGCAAGGTCGACTTCCCCTGCACCGCGTGGGCGATCCCCAACTACTCGCTCTTCGGCTGGCAGCGCCCCTGCTATCTGATGAGCGACGGGTACGTGCCGACCTACCGCGAGCTGATCGAGGAGACCGACTGGGACAAGTACGGCCGCGGCAAGGACCCGCGCTGCGCCAACTGCATGGCGCACTGCGGCTACGAGCCGACCGCCGTCCTCGCCACCATGGGCTCGCTCAAGGAGTCGCTGCGCGCCATGCGCGAGACGGTCTCCGGGAACCGGGAGTGAGGCCGTGACCGCAGTCTCCCTCGGCCTGCCGGAGGTACCGGCCCGGCCGGTCGCCGAGCGCCGCAGGAGCCGGCAGATCCAGGTCGGCTCCGTCGCGGTCGGCGGCGGGGCCCCGGTCTCCGTGCAGTCCATGACCACGACCCGTACGTCCGACATCGGCTCGA
>NZ_JAANNX010000103.1:0-11003 GCF_013363615.1 Streptomyces sp. CAI-85
CCCGTCACCACCACGCTGATGGCGCTGGGCGCCTTCCCCGACAGCCACCCGCAGCACCTGGGCATGCCCGGCATGCACGGCTCGGTGGCCGCCGTGACCGCCCTCCAGAAGGCCGACCTGATCGTCGCCCTCGGCGCCCGCTTCGACGACCGCGTCACCGGCAAGCTGGACAGCTTCGCGCCGTTCGCCAAGATCGTCCACGCGGACATCGACCCGGCGGAGATCGGCAAGAACCGCGCCGCCGACGTGCCGATCGTCGGAGACGCCCGCGAGGTCCTCGCCGACCTGGTGCAGGCGGTCCAGAAGGAGCACAGCGAGGGCCAGCGCGGCGACTACAGCGCCTGGTGGAAGGACCTCAGCCGCTGGCGCGACACCTACCCGCTGGGCTACGACCAGCCCGTCGACGGCTCGCTCTCCCCGCAGCAGGTCATCGAGCGCATCGGCCGGCTCGCCCCCGAGGGCACGATCTTCACCGCGGGCGTCGGCCAGCACCAGATGTGGGCCGCCCACTTCATCAAGTACGAGAAGCCCGCCACCTGGCTGAACTCCGGCGGCGCGGGCACCATGGGCTACGCCGTCCCGGCCGCGATGGGCGCCAAGGCCGGCGCGCCGGACCGGACCGTCTGGGCGATCGACGGCGACGGCTGCTTCCAGATGACCAATCAGGAGCTGACCACCTGCGCCCTGAACGGCATCCCGATCAAGGTCGCCATCATCAACAACGGCGCCCTCGGCATGGTCCGCCAGTGGCAGACCCTGTTCTACAACCAGCGCTACTCCAACACCGTGCTGCACAGCGGCCCGAGCGACGTCAACCCGGAGGCCCGCGGCACCCGGGTCCCGGACTTCGTGAAGCTGTCGGAGGCCATGGGCTGCCACGCCATCCGCTGCGAGTCCGCCGACGACCTCGACAAGGTCATCGAGGAGGCGAACGCCGTCAACGACCGTCCGGTGGTCGTGGACTTCATCGTCCACGAGGACGCGATGGTCTGGCCGATGGTCGCCGCCGGCACCTCCAACGACGAGATCATGGCCGCCCGGGACGTCCGCCCCGACTTCGGCGACAACGAAGACGACTGAGCGAGAGAGACGAACGAGAAATGTCCAAGCACACGCTCTCCGTCCTGGTGGAGAACAAGCCGGGCATCCTGGCCCGGATCGCCGCCCTCTTCTCCCGCCGCGGCTTCAACATCGACTCGCTCGCGGTCGGCGTCACCGAGCACCCCGACATCTCGCGCATCACGATCGTGGTGAGCGTCGACGCCCTGCCGCTGGAGCAGGTCACCAAGCAGCTCAACAAGCTGGTCGAGGTGCTGAAGATCGTCGAACTGGAGCCGGCCCAGGCCGTCCACCGTGAACTCGTTCTGGTGAAGGTGCGCGCCGACAACGAGACGCGCTCCCAGATCGTCGAGATCGTCCAGCTCTTCCGCGCCAAGACCGTGGACGTCTCCCCGGAGGCCGTGACCATCGAGGCCACCGGCAGCAACGACAAGCTGTCCGCCATGCTCAAGATGCTGGAACCGTACGGCATCAAGGAGCTGGTCCAGTCCGGCACGATCGCGATCGGACGTGGCGCCCGCTCGATCACGGACCGGTCGCTGCGCGCTCTCGACCGATCGGCATAAGGATGGGAACGGGCGGCCGCCGACCGATGGCCGCCCGGGTCACCCGCCCGCATACCGAGACCCCGAAACTCCGCTCCCGCCCGCCGTCATACGGTGGGACGCAAGACCCGTACACAAGGAGAGAACCCACAGTGGCCGAGCTGTTCTACGACGCCGACGCCGACCTGTCCATCATCCAGGGCCGCAAGGTCGCGGTCATCGGGTACGGCAGCCAGGGCCACGCCCACGCGCTGTCCCTGCGCGACTCGGGTGTCGACGTCCGCGTCGGTCTGCACGAGGGCTCCAAGTCCAAGGCGAAGGCCGAGGAGCAGGGCCTGCGCGTGGTCACGCCCGCCGAGGCGGCCGCCGAGGCCGACGTCATCATGATCCTGATCCCGGACCCGATCCAGGCCCAGGTCTACGAGGAGTCCATCGCGCCGAACCTCAAGGACGGCGACGCGCTGTTCTTCGCGCACGGCTTCAACGTCCGCTTCGGCTTCATCAAGGCCCCGGCCGGCGTCGACGTCGCCCTGGTCGCCCCGAAGGGCCCGGGCCACCTGGTCCGCCGCCAGTACGAGGAGGGCCGCGGCGTCCCCGCGATCGCCGCCGTCGAGCAGGACGCGACCGGCAACGCCTTCGCGCTGGCCCTGTCGTACGCCAAGGCCATCGGCGGCACCCGTGCCGGTGTCATCAAGACGACCTTCACCGAGGAGACCGAGACCGACCTGTTCGGTGAGCAGGCCGTGCTGTGCGGTGGCACCGCCGCGCTGGTCAAGGCGGGCTTCGAGACCCTGGTCGAGGCCGGCTACCAGCCGGAGATCGCCTACTTCGAGTGCCTGCACGAGCTGAAGCTGATCGTCGACCTCATGTACGAGGGCGGCCTGGAGAAGATGCGCTGGTCCGTCTCCGAGACCGCCGAGTGGGGCGACTACGTCACCGGCCCGCGCATCATCACCGACGCCACCAAGGCCGAGATGAAGCAGGTCCTTGCCGAGATCCAGGACGGCACCTTCGCCCGTAACTGGATGGACGAGTACCACGGCGGTCTGAAGAAGTACAACGAGTACAAGAACGCCGACTCCGAGCACCTGCTGGAGACCACCGGCAAGCAGCTCCGCAAGCTGATGAGCTGGGTGAACGAAGAGGCGTGAGCCTCACGGCCGGGGGCCGGAGCGAGCCGCTCCGGCCCTTTTGGCCATCCCGTCGAACCACGGACGGGTGATCCTTCCGCGGAGGCGTGAGGCGGCCTCCGCCGCAGCACTACACTGCTGCCTACATACGCGTTCAGGCCCACAGCGTCGTGCGTCTTCCACGCGGCTAGCCCCTCCTCCGCCTGCGGCCGTCGGGACGGCCGTCCGCACGCTTTGGACTTGTGAGGACTCACGTGAGCTCGAAACCTGTCGTACTCATCGCTGAAGAGCTGTCGCCCGCGACCGTGGACGCGCTTGGTCCGGACTTCGAGATCCGGCACTGCAACGGCGCGGACCGCACCGAACTGCTGCCGGCCATCGCCGACGTCGACGCCATCCTGATCCGCTCGGCCACCAAGGTCGACGCCGAGGCGATCGCCGCCGCGAACAGGCTGAAGGTCGTCGCCCGAGCCGGCGTCGGCCTGGACAACGTGGACGTCTCCGCCGCCACCAAGGCCGGCGTGATGGTCGTCAACGCCCCCACCTCCAACATCGTCACCGCCGCCGAACTGGCCTGCGGTCTGCTGCTGGCCACCGCCCGCCACATCCCGCAGGCCAACGCCGCGCTGAAGAACGGCGAGTGGAAGCGCAGCAAGTACACCGGCGTGGAGCTGGCCGAGAAGACGCTCGGTGTCGTCGGCCTCGGCCGTATCGGCGCGCTCGTCGCCCAGCGCATGTCCGCCTTCGGCATGAAGGTCGTCGCCTACGACCCCTATGTGCAGCCCGCGCGGGCCGCGCAGATGGGCGTCAAGGTCCTCACCCTCGACGAGCTGCTGGAAGTCGCCGACTTCATCACCGTCCACCTGCCCAAGACCCCCGAGACGGTCGGTCTGATCGGCGACGAGGCGCTGCGCAAGGTCAAGCCGAGCGTGCGGATCGTCAACGCCGCGCGCGGCGGGATCGTCGACGAGGAGGCGCTGTACTCGGCGCTCAAGGAG
Source organism: Streptomyces sp. CAI-85 (assembly GCF_013363615.1). Lineage (NCBI taxonomy): Bacteria > Bacillati > Actinomycetota > Actinomycetes > Kitasatosporales > Streptomycetaceae > Streptomyces > Streptomyces sp. CAI-85. The sequence goes on from NZ_JAANNX010000103.1 coordinate 3,733, forward strand.
GGCCGGGTCGCCGGCGCCGGCCTCGACGTGTACGCGAAGGAGCCCTGCACGGACTCCCCGCTGTTCGAGTTCGACCAGGTCGTCGCCACCCCGCACCTCGGCGCCTCCACCGACGAGGCCCAGGAGAAGGCCGGTATCGCCGTCGCCCGCTCGGTGCGCCTCGCCCTCGCCGGCGAGCTGGTCCCGGACGCGGTGAACGTCCAGGGCGGTGTCATCGCCGAGGACGTCAAGCCGGGTCTGCCGCTGGCCGAGCGCCTGGGCCGGATCTTCACCGCGCTGGCCGGCGAGGTCGCCGTCCGCCTCGACGTCGAGGTCTACGGCGAGATCACCCAGCACGACGTGAAGGTGCTCGAACTCTCCGCGCTCAAGGGCGTCTTCGAGGACGTCGTCGACGAGACCGTGTCCTATGTCAACGCCCCGCTGTTCGCGCAGGAGCGCGGTGTCGAGGTGCGCCTGACCACCAGCTCCGAGTCGGCCGACCACCGCAACGTGGTCACCGTGCGCGGCACCCTCGGCGACGGCGAGGAGGTGTCGGTCTCCGGCACCCTGGCCGGCCCGAAGCACCTCCAGAAGATCGTCGCGGTCGGCGAGTACGACGTCGATCTCGCCCTCGCCGACCACATGGTCGTCCTCAAGTACGAGGACCGTCCCGGTGTCGTGGGCACGGTCGGCCGGATCCTCGGCGAGGCCGGGATCAACATCGCCGGTATGCAGGTGGCCCGTGCGGCGGTCGGCGGCGAGGCGCTGGCCGTGCTGACCGTGGACGACACGGTGCCCTCCGGGGTGCTGGGGGAGGTCGCGGCGGAGATCGGTGCGACGTCTGCACGTGCGGTGAACCTGGTTTAGGCCCACCGCACTTCTGGGGGCTGCCGCCCCCAGGCCCCCGCTTCGGCCCTGAACGGGCCTTGTCCTCAAACGCCGGACGGGCTGGTTGGTCAGCCCGTCCGGCGTTTGTGATGTCACCGTCTCCGCAGGGACGCCGCCGCCACCGCCGCGAGCACCAGGACCAGGGCTCCCGCCAGTGCCGCGCCCCGCATACCGCTGGTGAACGCCTCCCGGGCCGCCAGCGCCAGGGCGTCTCCCGTGCGCCCCGGCAGCTCGCCCGCGACGGCCAGGGCGCCGCCGAGCGTCTCGCGGGCCGGGGCCGGTGCGGCGGCCGGCATCTCGTGGCGGTAGACCGCCGTACCGATGGAGCCGAGGACGGCCATGCCCAGGGCGCCGCCGAACTCGGTGCCCGTCTCCAGCAACGAGGAGGCGGAACCGGCGCGTTCGGCCGGGACCGCGCCGAGCGCCAGGTCCGTCATCTGGGAGATGACCATGACGATCCCGGAGGCCAGCACCCCGCAGGCCGCCAGGACCAGCCACATCGAGTCCGTGCCGGCCAGGGCCAGCAGGGCGTAGCCGGCGGCGGCGATCACGAAGCCCGCCGTGACGACATGGGACCGGGCGACGCCCTTCTGGACCAGGGCGGTGGCCAGGGGAGCGGCCATGCCGATCGGCACCGAGGGCAGCAGCGCCCACAGGGCGGCCTCCAGCGCGCTCTTGTCCAGCACCGACTGGAGGTACTGCGTGGTGAAGAACGCCGAGCCCACCATGGCGAACGCGGAGACCAGGTTCAGCACGACCGCGCGGGCGAAGCCGGGGGCGCGGAACAGGGCGGGGGAGATCATCGGGTTCGCGGCCGTGCGCTGACGGTGGACGAACAGGGCGGCGAAGAGCAGGCCCACGGTGATCGAGACGACGTACAGGGAGTGCCAGCCCTCGGCGGTGATCTCCTTCAGGCCCCAGATCACGGGGAGCACGGCGGCCATCGACAGCGGGACGCTCGGCCGGTCGAAACGGCCGGGGGCCGGGTCGCGGGACTCCGGCAGCAGGACCGGGCCGAGGATCAGCAGCAGGGCCATCGCGGGCAGGTTGACCAGGAAGACCGAGCCCCACCAGAAGTAGTGGACCAGCACCCCGCTGAGCACCGAGCCGAGCGCGATCCCGGCCGTCATCACCCCGGACCACAGACCGATCGCCTTCGCGCGCTGGGCGGGGTCGGTGAACATCGTGCGCAGCAGGGCCATCGTCGAGGGCATCAGGGTGGCGCCGCCGACGCCGAGGACCGCGCGGGCCGCGATCAGGGTCTCGGCGCTGTTCGCGTAGGCGGCGACCAGGGAGGCGGCGCCGAAGGCGAGGGCGCCGACGAGCAGCAGTCTGCGGCGGCCGACGCGGTCGCCGAGCGAGCCCATCGTCATCAGCAGGCCGGCCAGCACGAACGCGTAGATGTCGAAGATCCAGAGCTGCTGGGTGCCGCTCGGCTCCAGGTCCGCGCTGATCGCCGGGATCGCGAAGTACAGGACCGACAGGTCCATGGAGACCAGCAGCAGCGGCAGCATCAGCACGCCGAGGGCGGTCCACTCACGCCGCCCGGCGCGCGGGCCCGTCGAAGTCCCGTGGGTACAGGTCGAGTTCGTCATGCCGAGAACTGTACGGCTGTATTAAACGAGTGTATAGAACGAGCGTGTAAGTCGCGCGTATAAGTCGCACGTCTAGGACGCCTGTATGGATCCTGGGGTACGCTGCCCCGCATGGGACACCGCGAGGATCTGCTCGAAGGCGCCAAACGCTGCCTGCTTCAGAAGGGGTTCGCGCGCACGACCGCGCGCGACATCGTGAAGGAGTCGGGGACCAACCTCGCCTCGATCGGCTACCACTACGGCTCCAAGGACGCCCTGCTCGCGCAGGCGTACGTGACGCTGGTGGAGGAGCTGTCCGACTCCTTCGACGCGGAGGCGGCCGGGCGGGCGCCGGGGGAGCCCGGCTCCCTGGAGCGCTTCCGCGCGGTCTGGGCGAACGTGGTCGCCACCATGCGCGAACCGGGATCGCTCTGGCGGCTCAGCATGGAGATCGTCGTCATGGGTGACCAACTGCCGGGTGTGCGCGACGAGTTGGCGCGTGCCCAGCGGGAGGGCGCGCGCGGTTTCGTCTCCCTGCTCATGGGCGTGCCCGAGGAGAAGGTCGCGGACGCCACCGCCGACACCCTCGGCGGCTTCTACACCACGCTGATGCTCGGCCTCATCGCCCAGTGGACCTTCGACCCCAGGACCGCGCCCGACGCCGACGCCCTCACCGAGGGGCTGCGCCAGGTCGTCGAGGGCGTCACGGGGGGTCCTCCCGCGCCCTGAGGGTGTCGAGCAGCCGTCGTAGATCGTCCGCGGGGCGTCCCAGGCCGTTGAGCTGCCGCCGGGCGGCCTCCGTCCGGGCGTCCGGGTGCACGGTGAAGGCGAGGTTCGCCGACTGGTGCACCATCCACTGCCCGTAGTCCAGCAGCCGCCCCGCGTAGGCCCGCGCCTCCACCAGGTCCGGCTCGGTCAGCGGCACCTCCCGCAGCCGGGCCCTCAGATGGAGCAGCGCCGAGGCCGCGTCACCGCAGTCCCGGGCCACCCGCCCGGGGACGGGCCCCGGCTCACCGCACGCCGCCACCGCCGCGTCGGCGGGCCGCTGCGCGGCGACGGCCTCCTCCAGCACGGCGAGCAGCGCCCGCGCCTGCACCTCACGGGACGGCCGGGGCGCGGCGGGCGGCGGCCGCAGCCCGCCCAGCAGAAGGGCGGCACGGCGCCGGAACGGCGATACGGTCATGGCTCCTCCTGGTCGGCACGGAACGACCAGGGACCGTCAGCGGACACCTCCGCGCGTGCGGCGAGCCCCATCACCGGCACTCCCGATCAGGGGTGTGCCCTTCCAGTGTGCGCCTGCGCCGCCGCGAAGCACCCGCCCCGGACCGCCCCTCCGACGGTCAGCCCCCGGCCGGACCCGACAGCCGCGCCGCCTTCAGCGCCATGTGCAGCAGCAGGCGGTCCTCGCCCTCGTCCAGGTCCAGGCCCGTGAGCTGTTCCACGCGGGACAGGCGGTAGTACAAGGTCTGGCGGTGGATGCCCAGTTCGGCGGCGGTGCGGCCGGCCTGGCCCGCGCGGTCGAGGTAGACCTCGGCGGTGCGGGCGAGTTCACGGTGCGCGGGGGTCAACAGGGGGCGTACCGCGGGGTCTTGGGAGGACTCCGGGGGGAGGGCCGTGAGGAGGCGGTACGGGCCGATGGACGCCCACTGGGCCACCGGGCCGAGCCGGGGTTCCGCGAGCGCCGCCCGCGCCGAGGCCGCCGCCTCACGCCAGGCCGTGCCCAGGTCCGTGAGGCCCGACCGGCCGGCCGCGACACCCGCCGCCGCGCCCGGCGCCCGCTCCAGCAGCCGGTGCGCCACCGCGCCCGCCGCGGTCGGCACGTCCGGCGCGCGCAGCCGCACCAGCACCGCCAGACACCCGCCCGCCGTGCCCCACGGCACCGCGCACAGCGCCGTCGCCCCCGGCAGGGTCCGCAGGGACGGCGCGTCGTCCGGCTCCGCCGACGGCCAGGGCGCCACGCACACCACCGTGTGCGGGCCGTCGGCGCGCGCCCCGAGCGCCGTGCGCAGCTCGGCCACCGCCATGTCCCGCTGCCAGTCGGCCCCCGCCGTCAGCACCGCCCGCAGCTCCCGGGTGAGGTCGGCGCCGTGCTGCGCCTCGTCCGCGAGCAGCGCGCCGATCCGCCCGGCGACCTCCATCGCGGCCGCGAGCTGCGCGTCCGAGGGCCCCGGATCGTCGTCCAGCAGCCAGACGTACCCGAGGACGACCCCCCGATGGCGTACCGGGAGGCAGATCCGCCCCCGGTACACGCCCGCCTCCGGGGTGGGCGGGATGCGGACCGGGCCGGTCGCCCGGGTGATGCCGAAGCCCTCGAACCAGGTGCGGACGGCCGCCGTGGAGCGCCGGGTCAGGATCGAGCGGGTGCGCACCGGGTCCAGCGCCGCCGCGTCCAGCTCGTCCTCACTGTCGTAGGCGCCGAACGCGATCAGTTCGAAGTCCCGGTTCTCCAGGGTCGCGGGGGCGCCGAGCAGCTCGGAGATCTCGTCGACCGGCTCCTGGTAGTCACCCCTGTGTTCGGACGTCACCGGGGCATTCTCCCCCATCCCCTAGGGGCCTTCATACATATGTCTGAGATCCGTGGCACGGATGCGTGACAGGTGTCGATGGCCGACGATCGGAGGGATCCTTAGGTTTCACGGTGGTTCTCCGTGCCGTTCCCGGACCGTCGGGTGTCGGCCTCGTATGGGTTGGTATGTGGAGGTGCCCCGTGCTGGGTCCCGTGATTCTCGCCGCGTCGCGCAGCGACCGGATGCGACGCCTGATCTCGGCGGCTCCGGTCACCAAGCAGGTCGTCGACCGGTTCATCCCCGGTGAGACGGTCGACGACATCGTCCCGATCATCGAGGACCTCACCGGCCGCGGCCTGGAGCTGACGATGGACGTCGTCGGCGAGGACATCACCACCCCCGAGCAGGCCGCCGCCGCCCGCGACGCCTACCTCACGCTGATCGACCGGCTGCGCGACCTCGGCCTCGGCGAGCGGGTCGAGATGTCCGTCAAGCTGTCCATGTTCGGCCAGGCGCTGGACGGAGGGCACGAACTGGCCCTCGCCAACGTCCGCCCGGTCGTCGAGGCCGCCGCCGCCATCGGCACCACCGTCACCCTCGACGCCGAGGACCACACCACCCTCGACTCGATGTTCGCCATCCACGACGAGCTGCGGAAGGACTTCCCGGGGACAGGCTGCGTCATCCAGGCGTACCTCTTCCGCACCGAGGCCGACGCCCGCCGTCTCGCCGACGGCGGCAGCCGCGTCCGGCTCGTCAAGGGCGCCTACAAGGAGCCCGCCGAGGTCGCCTACCAGCAGAAGCACGAGATCGACAAGGCGTACGTCCGGATCCTGCGCACCCTCATGGAGGGCGAGGGGTACCCGATGATCGGGTCCCACGACCCGCGCCTGATCTCGATCGCCCAGGAACTCGCCCGCAAGGCCGGCCGCAAGCTCGACGAGTACGAGTTCCAGATGCTGTACGGCATCCGTGGCGAGGAGCACCTGCGGCTCGCCGCCGAGGGCCACCGCATGCGCGTCTACACCGCCTACGGCACCGACTGGTACGGCTACTTCATGCGCCGCCTCGCCGAGAAGCCGGCGAACCTGCGCTTCTTCGCGCGCAGCATGCTCACCAAGGGCTGAGCCCGAACCACCCGCTCAAGTCAAGGAGTTACGGATCTCATGGACGCTGTGACCCAGGTCCCCACCCCCGTCAACGAGCCGGTGCACGGCTACGCCCCCGGTTCCCCCGAGCGTGCCCGGCTTGAGGCCAAGCTCAAGGAGCTGGCCGACAACCCGGTCGAGCTGCCCATGACCATCGGCGGCGTGAAGCGGCTCGGCGGCGGCGAGCCCTTCCGGGTGGTCCAGCCGCACAACCACCAGGCCGTCCTCGGCACCGGCCGGCACGCCACGCGCCAGGACGCGCAGGACGCGATCGACGCCGCCCTCGCCGCCGCCCCGGCGTGGCGCGCGATGTCCTTCGACGACCGCGCCGCGATCATCCTGCGCGCGGCCGAGCTGCTGGCCGGCCCCTGGCGCGAGACCATCGCCGCCTCCACCATGCTGGGCCAGTCCAAGACCGCCCAGCAGGCCGAGATCGACAGCCCCTGCGAGTTGGTCGACTTCTGGCGCTTCAACGTCCACTACGCCCGCCAGATCCTGGCCGAGCAGCCCCCGGCGAACTCGCCGGGCGTGTGGAACCGCCTCGACCACCGCCCGCTCGAAGGCTTCGTCTACGCGATCACGCCGTTCAACTTCTCGGCCATCGCCGCCAACCTGCCCACCGCGCCCGCCCTCATGGGCAACGTGGTGGTCTGGAAGCCGTCGCCGACCCAGACCCACGCCGCGGTGCTGCTGATGCAGTTGCTGGAGGAGGCCGGGCTGCCCAAGGGCGTCATCAACCTCGTCACCGGCGACGGCATCGCCGTCTCCGAGGTCGCCCTGGAACACCGCGACCTGGCCGGCATCCACTTCACCGGCTCGACCAAGACCTTCCAGTACCTGTGGAAGACGGTCGGCAACAACATCGAGAAGTACCGCTCCTACCCGCGTCTGGTCGGTGAGACCGGCGGCAAGGACTTCGTCGTCGCCCACCCGAGCGCCGACCGCGCGGTCCTGAAGACGGCCCTGACCCGGGGCGCCTTCGAGTACCAGGGCCAGAAGTGTTCCGCGACCTCCCGCGCCTACATCCCGGCGTCGATCTGGAACTCCGGCTTCAAGGAGGAGTTCGCCGCCGAGATCGACGGCCTCACCATGGGTGACGTCACCGACCTGTCGCACTTCCTCGGCGCCGTCATCGACGAGCGGTCCTTCGCCAAGAACAAGGCCGCCATCGACCG
>NZ_JAANNX010000104.1:0-10603 GCF_013363615.1 Streptomyces sp. CAI-85
CCATACTGAACGCGCTGGCCAGGCACTGAAGGGCCTCTCGGTCGACGTCGAGAGCACCGCAGGCACCTACATCGAACTCATGGAACAAGGCCTCGGCAAGACGCCGGCCGCGGAAATCTGGAGGCATCTCATGGCCGTCGACCTGTCCTTCTTTCAGTCGGAGACTGCGCAGAAACTTCGTGAGGAGGGCAGGGAGGAGGGTCGCGAGGAGGGGCTGGTCGAGAGCCGGGTGAAGGACATCCTTGTCCTGCTTGCCCATCGGGGCGTCGAGGTCACCGAAGCGGACCGGGAGCGGATCGTCGGGTGCGACGACCTCGACGTGCTGGGGCGGTGGTTCACCAAGGCCATCACCGCCACGTCGACGGCGGAGGTCCTGGCGTCGACCGGGGAGTCCGAACCCGCTTGACGGGCAGCACGGCCGGGCCTGCGAGACCACTCCACGACGGCTGCCCTCGACGCGGACACCTGGGTGGGACTCGAATCAACAAGTGATCTAGCTGATCCGACCGGGGGCTCCAGCTTTTGAGCTGAAGCATTTGAGCGGGCCCGCGGCCAGGAGGGCGTAGCCGGCGGGATCCGTCCGGGGTGGATGCGAATGCGCCATGGGGGGGCGGTTGAATGATGCGGGCGTTGTGTCCGTTGCTAGGTTGAGGCGAGAAGAGCGAGATCTGTCACGGGGGAGGGCGCGGGGACCATGGCCTGGGACGAGTGGGAGCAACTCAAGGCCGATGCTCAGGGCGGTGCGACGGGGATGCGGCTCAACGAGGCCGCGGCGCAGGGCGGCGGTGGGAGCAACCGCGATTTCGTGGTGAACCAGGACGACCTCGGCGCCGTGGGCCACGACGCGTTCACCCTTTACGGCGATCTTCGCACCGGGACGGACATCGCCGGCGCGGGCATGGACAAGCACGGCGCGGGATCCACGATGCAGGCCGCCGCGTCCCTGAAGTCGCACGGTTTCGCCATGGGCGGCGCCCTGGAACTCACCGTCGAGATCTGGACGTCGCAGGCCAACACGGTTCTTCAGGCGTGCGCGCACATCTCCAACCACCTCGACTTCAGCAAGAAGCTGCACGCCCACGACGACGCGGAGATCGCGGCCGTGATCAGGAACCGAGACGGTTCCGCCCTGGCCGTGTCCGAGATCGACAAGTACTTCAAGTAGGAGCAGCCCCATGGCCGTGAAGTACGTGGATCTCGTCGAGGTGGATCTCGGCAAGCTGGGGACGGCCGTCTCCGACTGGAAGAACGCCGTCGACAAGCTCAAGACCGCCGCGGAGAACGCTCGCAAGGGGATGCAGGCCAAGTCGGACAAGGCCCGCTGGGCGGGTGTGAACGCCACGGTGACGCGCGGATTCGTCAGCAGTACGACGAAGGAGATCGCGGACCTGCACACCGAGGCGAACAGCATCTACCAGGTCCTCGACGACGCCCACACGGAACTGGCCGCGCTCCAGAAGCGGATCAGAACCGCGGACGCCGAAGTCCGGAAGTGGGGCATCAGCGTCCAGGACTACGGCGACGGCACGGTGCACTGTGTCTACCCGCACATTCGCGGCGACACCGACGCGCGCACCAAGGAGGAGAACGAGGCCAGGGACGAGCTGGAGGGCCGGATCAACCGGATCCTCTCCCACGCCTCGGAGATCGATGCCTCGGTGTCCCGCGCCCTGCGCAAGAGCCACGGCGGGGACGCACACAACGCCGGGCACAGCGTGTACGAGTCCCTCGACGACGCCCAGGTCGAGCGCGCGGCCGAGCTGGCGAAGCGCGGCACGGAGATGACCGACAAGCAGCTCACCGAGCTGAACTCCCTCCTGAAGTGGAACGCCAAGGACGCCGACTTCAGCACCGGCTTCTACCAGTCCCTCGGGGGCCCGGAGAAGACCCTCGAGTTCTACGGCCGTATGTCCCTCGACGGCACGGAGGGCGACGACAAGGAGCGGCTGGCGCTGACCCGGCAGCTCCAGCGCAACATGGGTACGGCGCTTGCCTCGGCGACCGATCCGGACAACAAGTCACATCTGCCGGCGAGTTGGGGCACCGAGTTCAGGAAGCTGGGCACCCAGCAGGTGGAGCTCTTCCCGGGTGCCCCGACCAACCCGTACGGCTATCAGGTCCTCGGCGGGCTTCTGCGCTACGGCAACTACGACGCGAGGTTCATCAATCCCATCGCGGAGCACGTGGTCCAACTGCACCACAAGGACCCCGACTTCTTCATGCGCAACAAGCCGAATACGGGAGGCGCCGACCTCGACTGGGGATTCAATCCCTCGGGGAAGGCTGGCGCCGGATACGACCCGCTCACCAGCGTGCTGGAAGGGCTCGGGCACAGCCCGGACGCGGCGAAGAAGTTCTTCTCCGACGACATGACGCCGACGGTGTACAACGAGGACGGCACCGTGAAGAAGGGTGCCACTCTCGACTACACCTACTACGACGAGCTGACGAACAAGGACTTCAAGTGGGCGCCCGACAGCCTCGTCCATCCCGGTAGCGACGAGGCGGCACATGTACGGGACGGTGGCCCCGACGCCCTCGGCCACGCACTGGAGGCGGCGACGTTGGGGTACGCCTACGACGACCCGACGCCCACGCCGTCCCGGGACGCGACTTCGGCCGCGATCATGGAGAAGGTCGTCCAGACCTACGGCGATCCGGAGAACGTCAAGGACCCCATGGCGGACAGCCTCGGCCGGATGGGGGCGGGCTACATCGACGACCTGAACTGGGGTCTGAACGACAGCCGGACGGACAGCATCTTCGCCCCGAAGGACCTGGACGGGCACGCGCAGTTCGGTTCGCCCAACACGATCAAGTTCCTGAGCTCGATCGGCCAGCACCCGGACGCGTACTCGGACATCTCGATCGCCCAGCAGATCTACGGCACCAGCGGGCTTGAGGCACAGGTCGACGGTGGCCGCATCAACGAGTCGCATGCCAGGGAAGTGGTCCGTACCGGCGCGGAGATCCAAGGAATCATCGACCAGTCCCGAGCCGATCAGGTCCGGGCCGAGGGGTTGGCGAGGGACGAGGCTTACAACAAGAGCCTTGCCGAGAAGACCGAATGGATCAAGTTCGGAGCAGGCGTGGCCATTGCCGCAGGGGCGGCGTTCCTGCCTCCGGTGGCAGCCGTGGGTGTGGCGGGAACCCTCATCCCGGTCTTCATGGATGCCGGCCAGGGTGCGCTCGAGCAGCAGATCGGCAGTGTGATCGACACCAGCGCGGATACGGGTCAGCAGGACAGCGCGGCAGACGTCAATTCCCAGCGGGACAAGATCTACGAAGCCGGGAAGCTTGCTACGCAGTCACCGATCGACAGCTTCCTGACGCACCACGGGCTCTCGCATGACGACCCATTCGGACAGGACCTGGAAGAAGCTTTGAACAGTGGACATACGAAGGGGACCCATGGGGAGGACCAGCATGGTGTACTTCCCACGCCTTAGGTGGGCGGGGCCCCTGCTGGTTGTCGTCGCGCTGGTGACGACCGGCTGCCAGAGTGGAGACGCGCGGGGCGCGGGTACGGCGCGCCCCAGTTCGGAGAAGGTGACGTGTGACAAGGTCCTGAGCGCTCCCGCCGGAGCGGCCATGGAGCGGATCGCCGGTATCGCCGCGCCTGCGAAGGCCACTTGTCTCGGTGATTCGCAGAGGGCGGCCGATGGTCTGGTCGCGCAGTACGACGCTGCGGCGGCGGATGAGTACGACTGCGAGTCCCATGCCGGGCTGCCCAGCAGCTTCACGATGCCTGCGGAGGTGTAGGAATGGGCCGTCGGTCGAGAAGGGCCGTGCTGGTAGCCGCCTTCTTGTTGGTGACCGGTTGTCAGGGGGACAAGGGGTCGGCGGGCGAGGGGGCGGCTGAGAAGGGCATCTGCTATACGGCCCTGGGGAAGGACGTGGAATCCGCGGTCAGGCGGGTTGCCGGCATTCCGGACTCCGTGAAGATCACTCGGTACGGCAATCCGGAGGATTCCGTTGACAAACTGATCACCATGGTCGCCATGGGGACTCCGGAAAAGGCGACACGTCTGGAATTCTGCAGGTTCTACCGGGAGACCGTGGTGTCGTCCCCGCCTGTGGAGGTGACCTTCTGGGGGGTGCGGGAGGTTCCCAAGAGAGGCGCCGATGCGCTCGGCAAGAGCTACCGCATGGCGAAGGGGGCTGCTGCCACCAGCAAATTGGGCGTGCTGTATTTCGAGTGCTCCAGCGAGGAGTTCTCCCTGGGCCTGGGCGGCGCTACCAAGGTGCTCATACGGGGAGAGTCCCGCACCAACGACGAAGTGGCCGAATCCGACGCGGCGGCCTACGAGGACAACCTGCGGATCATCCATGCGTCGAGCCGCGTCTACGCCGAACTGCTCGGCTGCGAAGCGAACGCCGGGATTCCGGCCACGTTCAGCATGCCGCCTGAGGTGTAGACGTCGAAGCCCATCCCATGAGGCCCTGCACCGGATCTTCCAGAAGACCCGGGTCTCTTCGCCCGCGCCGCCAGAAACGCCGATTCCATACTGAACGCGCTGGCCAGGCACTGAAGGGCCTCTCGGTCGACGTCGAGAGCACCGCAGGCACCTACATCGAACTCATGGAACAAGGCCTCGGCAAGACGCCGGCCGCGGAAATCTGGAGGCATCTCATGGCCGTCGACCTGTCCTTCTTCCAGTCGGAGACGGCGCAGAAGCTTCGTGAGGAAGGCCGTGAGGAGGGGCTGGTCGAGAGTCGGGTGAAGGACATCCTTATTCTCCTTGCCCATCGGGGTGTCGAGGTCACCGAAGCGGACCGGGAGCGGATCGTCGGGTGCGACGACCTCGACGTGCTGGGGCGGTGGTTCACAAGGGCCATCACCGCCACGTCGACGGCGGAGGTCCTGGTGTCGACTGCGGACTGAGGGGTGGGTGTGGCATGACGGCGGCTGCGGAGCGTGTCGAGGTGCGGCATGTGTCGACCGGCGACGAGTGGGTGGAGGCCCTGCGCGCGCATGCGAAGGTGTCGTCGGCCGCGCGGCGTAAGCGGTGGTTCGCGATCGTCGCGACGCTCGTCCTCGTGGCCATGTCGGTCCGCATCACGCCGGAAGGCGGTTCCCTGGATCCTGTCGGGCTGGGCATCGCCGCGTTGCTGCTGCTGAGCCTGCTGGTTCTGATGCCCCGAGCGGCGGCCCGGGCCCAGCAGCGGAACCATGCGGCACTGGGGGAGCGCCGGATCACCGTCGACGAGTCCGGAGTCTGTGTCGAGACCGCTCACACCCTGAGCAGGACCCGCTGGTCCGCCCTGTCGCGGTACGTCGAGACCCGTCGGCTGTTTGTGCTGTTCAGTGCCGACAAGCAGGCCGCGTGCCTGATCTGTGTGCCCAAGCGGAGTGCGGACGGTTCGGACCGGTCCAAACCGCTGCGCGCTCTGCGGGATGCGCACCTGGTCAGGGCTGGGGACCCCCGTCGCTGACGGAGCATCAGGCGTTCGTCGGCGATTCCGTGCCGTCCCGTTCGGTCTCCTCGGCGCGGGGCAGGCGGTTCAGGAGCTTCGCGTAGACCGTTGTCGCCGCTGCCGTGATCGTCGTCAGGAGGGTCAGGGCGAGGATGCTCAGGAGGGCCGGCCACTGGCGGAGGGATTCGTCGCGGCATGCTTGCGCGGAGGGGTTGGGGTCGACGAGGGGGCCCCGGCAGAGGGCGTCGGGGCCGTGGTCGGCCAGGAGCAGGAAGCTGAACAGGCCCCAGAGCGCCAGGGCCAGGAAGGTCCAGGCGACCGACCACTTGTCCATCCGTGAGGCGTTGTCACGGGGTTCGGTGGCTGTCATGGGTCCGGTCTCCTTCGGTCGCGGTCGCTTTTTGAAATGTACGCGGTCCGAAGATCTTTCCTGAAGCGGGCGGGCGCACTTGCTAACCTGACGCGTGTATGTCAACCGAGGGCGCGGGGGAGTCCGGCATGACGACGCAATCGGCAGGAGAGCCGGGGGAGCAGGGCGGCCCTCTCGGGATGCAGATCGACCATGTGCCGTCGGAGCCCGGCGGGTCGGGGACCCCCGGCCCCCCAGGCCCCTGGCAGCCGAACCTGGTGTCGACCCCCGCCCAGAAGAAAGCCGCCGCCCAGGCCATCGAGGACCACATCGAGCCGGACACGAGCAAGGCCGGCGACCACGCGGACGACGAGACCGGCAAGGCCGTCACGGCGTTCGCCCCGAAGGACGGCGACGGCTGGGTCACCTCCACCTCGCTCAAGTCGGCGCACAAGACCTGGGGTGACCAGGTCAAGAACCTGATGAACCGGCTCGCCTCGGAGAAGGCCGCGCTGCGCAGCACCGGACTGCTGTTCCAGACCACGGACTTCGGCATCGGGACCGGCCTGCGCCAGACCTCACCGCTCGACGGGTACTGATCGGGCCATCGGCCGCACCGCACGCCATCACGCATCACGGGGACCCATGCCGACGTACAACGAGATCATGACGACCGACCTGTCCACGCTCACCACGGCCGCCGAACGCTGGGACGGCATGGCGGGGGAGTTCCTCAAGCAGGAGACGGCGTACCGGCGGGACGTGTACGGCATCAGCATGGGCCAGACCTGGCTCGGGCTGAGCGCCAACGCCGCCAACAAGCGCTTCGACGTCACGCTCAAGGAGTTCCAGAACGCCCAGGTCGAGGCCAAGGCCATCGCCGCCCTGCTGCGCGACGCCCACACCCAGTTCGTGGATCTGCGCGGAAAGCTGGAGACCGCCCGCAAGGAGGCCGTCGAGGCGGGGATGCGCGTGTCCGACCAGGGCGTCGTCACCTTCGACACCTCGCAGTTGGGTGCCGGCGAGCTCAACGCCTACCGCCACGACCCCGACTACCAGCAGAGCGTGCGGAAAAGCGTCAGTTCCTGGCAGCAGCGCGTCGACCATCTGGTGCAGGCCGTCAACGACGCCGACGACGGCGTCAAGATCGCCTTCGACGCCGTCGTCGTCGACTCGGACATCACCGACGGCACCGTCAACGGCTTCAACGGCAAGGCCCAGGGCGACATCGAGAAGTACGAGGCGCAGAACGCCGACGACATAGCCGGCCGGCTCGCCAAGGGCGACAAGGTCTCCGACGCCGAACTGGCCGAACTCCAGCGCTCGTTCCGGGACAACGCCGGGGACGAGGTGTTCAACAGGACGTTCCTCAACGGACTCGGTCCCGAGGGGGCCATCAAGTTCACCAACGGGCTGAACGACCTCGCCTACGACTCCGACAAGGGCCGTAAGAGCGTCTACCTCGACCTCCAGGGCGGACTCGCCAACACCGTCGCGGCAGCGACCCAGGTGCCGGGTTCGGTCGCCGACATGCCGCCCGGATCGCAGAAGTTCAAGGACTGGCTCGCCAGCGACGACGGCGCCTTCTACCGCCAGTGGACGCAGGGCCTGGAGAAGGCCGGCACCAAGAACTTCGGTTCCAACACCAACCCGCTGTACGGCTACCAGTCGTTCGTGAGCCTGATGCAGCACAGCGACACCAAGTACGACGACCAGTTCCTCTACCAGATGGGCGACGACCTCATCGCGGCGGAGAAGAAGCACCCCGGCATCTTCACGGAGTGGGGCCCCGGCCACGACGGGATCCGCGCCGACGCCATCGACGGGCTCCTCGGCGTGATGAGCCGCAACCCGGACGCCGCCACGGCCTTCTTCGACCCGTCGGGCAACGGCGCCGGCGCCGACCACGTCGGCAACGACCATCTGCACTACCTGGCCGGCAGCGGCGACGGCACCCGCGAGTGGCCCAAGCACGTGATCACCGGCATCTCGGTCATGGAGATGGACGACCCGCTCCACAAGGCCGGCCTCGGCGCCGCGCTGGAGGCCGCTACGACCGGCCACCCGCCGCTGGCGGCCGGCCAGGACCCGTGGCCCGAGACCAAGCACACCGACGCCCAGGCCCGGGTGATGCACGCGGTCATCACCGAGCTGGCGCCGTCCGCCGGCACCGACGGGGTGGCCGCGAACATGCGGCAGCCGCTGGCCAACGCGCTCGCCGCCTACACGGACGACACCCACGAGATCCTCGGCGGCATGGACGCCGACTACGTGCGGGCCGCGACCGGGGAAGGCACCTTCCGGGACGGCGACACCACGCATGTGGCGGTGACCCAGAAGGACCTGGTCCAGTTCATGCGGGGACTCTCCGAGGACCCGGACGCCTACGCCACCCTGCACAAGGCCGAGTCCCGGTACATCGACGTCGAGATGCGCGGCATCCCGGAGGGGGCCACCGACTTCGAGCGGTCCGCGCCCCTGAGCAAGGCGGGCGCCACCCTCGGGGCGTACTCGGCCATCCGCGAGGACGTGATCAACGACGAGCGCATGGCCGGATACAGCGAGGCCGACTGGAAGTCGAAGATCGCCTACCACATCATCGGCGGCGCGGTCACCCCGCTGGCCATCCCCACGGCCGGTGGCTCCATCGTCGTGGGCGACGCCCTCCAGCGCGGGGTGGACACCTGGGCCTGGCAGTGGGGCAACTCGATGAAGGCCGAGGCGGACGTCACGGCCAACGCCGGTATCGCCGACGAGTACCTCAACGCCCACAACCAGATGGTCACCATGGTCGACACCTGGGCCTCCGACCGCACGGACATCGACACCTCGACCGACAAGGGCAAGGCCCAGCTCCAGGTGCTCACCGACGACATCCTGAACGGCCACGACCGCGGGTCGAGCACGGCCCAGAAGTACCTGACGGACACCACCAACTGACCAGCGCAGCGAGGAAGAACATGCCCGAGACACCGCCGCCGACCGACCGGCGCCCGCGCCGCCGCGCCGCGCTGACCGCCGCCGTCGCCTGCGTGGCGGTCGCCGGGGGCATCGGGGCGTGGTTCCTCGTCGGATCCGGCGGGGACGCGGAGGGCTGCGCCGATCTGCGCAAGGACGAGCGGATCCAGAAGGCGCTGGGCGAGGACCACGCGGCCGTCACGGACTGCGCCGCGCTGGGTACGGCGATCCGCGGGGCCACCGTGGGGTCGGTACCGGGGGAGCACTCGCTGCGGCAGGCGCAGGCCATGAAGGACGTCCTCGTCGCCGTCGGGGAGCGTCTGGACGACTCGGGAGGATCGCTCGACCCGGACCTGAGCGTGCCGCTCGCCGAGGCCCTGGCCGACTACGCGGCGGACACCGACAAGCTGCTCGGCATCGGGGACGCCGACTACGTGCGCCACGCCACGCCCTCGCAGCCGGCCTGGGAGGACGCCGACGGTGTCCACATGTCCGTATTGGGCCTTCAACTGTTGCGTACCGTACGGGAGTTGTCGCAGGAGCCCGCCGCGTACACCGCGCTGCGGGACGCTGCGACCCGGTACGCCGCCGAAGGGCTCGCCGCGGTGCGGCCCGGCACCACCGGCGCCGAATTGACCGTGCCCCCCGCCCGGAACTCCCGCACCCTGGGCACCCTGGACGGCGTGCGCGCCGACGTCCTGCGCGACCTCGGTGAGAAGGAGGCGGACCGCTGGGAGGACGAGGTCCTGGCGGGGCTGGCCAAGGGCGCCGCCGAGCCGCCGTCGTACGCGAAGGACCCCGTCGGCCATCTCGTCGCCACCTGGCAGCAGACCCTGCGCACGAAGGGCGCGGAGGCCCTGGAGGACCAGAGCGCCGACATGACCGCCACCTGGGGCACGGCCCTGGGTCTGGAGGCGTCCGTGCGGGACGGTCTGCGGGAGGACGCGGCCGACAGCTTCTTCAACGAGCGCAAGGCCACACTCGGCGAACTCGACTGAGGTGACACCGGTCGGCGGTGCCCCACATGGCCCTGTCGCCGCGCGGCGCCGGTGGGAAGACTTGCCCCATGCAGAAGCTCTCCCTCGACGCCCTGGCCCGCGAACACCTCGAACGCGCCGCCGCCGCCTCCACGGGCCGCAGCGCGAGCACCGTGTACGGCGGCCATGAACACGTGCTGCGCCAGACCCTGCTCGCCCTGACCGCCGGCACCGCGCTCGCCGACCACGAGAACCCGGGCGAGGCGACCCTGCTGGTGCTGCGCGGCCGGGTGCGTCTGACCAGCGGTGACACCGACTGGGAGGGGAGGAGCGGCGACCTGATCACCGTGCCGGACGCCCGTCACGGTCTTGAGGCGCTGGAGGACTCGGCGGTGCTGCTGACGGTCGCCAAGACCGGCTGACCGGCGGGGCGGCGTGCGCGGGTTTGACCTTCGTCACGCTCGGGGTATTCTCTCCGGCTCGATTGGCGGAGGCGCTGCCCCGTATGGCAGACTAGCGGGGTTGCTCGGTCGAGTGTTGATGCTGTGCGCCTCCCGCCGGGAGGACCGGAAGCGAGTCCCACAGTACTCGTCGCCCTAACTGCCCCACGGCAGCGCTGGGGCGGACGTACGGGAATCTTTCGGGAAGTGCGGTGCGGCACCGGCCAGGCGCCCGGTGGGCCTTTCGTCCCCGGCTTGCGGTTCCGGTAGGGCCGTGTGCATTCCCGCAGGGGTGTTCGAACAAGGGACATCTTTGTCAGCGGGAGCGCGACACGCCCGACCGCGTGGGTCGGAGAACGGGGCGGGAACTCCGGGCATCAGAGCGTACGAAGAGACAGGACTACTGAGTAGCCATGGCGGGACAGAAGATCCGCATCCGGCTCAAGGCCTACGACCACGAG
>NZ_JAANNX010000105.1:0-10505 GCF_013363615.1 Streptomyces sp. CAI-85
CGGTGAGGTCCTGGGCGAGGCCGCTGACGGCGACCCAGGGGCGGCGGTGTTCGGGTACGCCGACGATGGCGGCCTCGCGGACGAGGGAGAGGGGTTCGCCGTGGGCGTCGACGACGACGAGGGCGCGGGCGCCGGCGTCGTTGGCGCGGCGGAGGGCTTCGGAGAGGGGGGTGTGGGTCTCGACGGGGACGGCGCGGCGGGTGAGGGTGCGGGCGCGGAGTTCGGGGAGGTGTTCGCGCAGGCGGGCCATGCGGAGGCTGTTGCCGGCGCCGGTCCAGATGATGGCGGCGAGGATGGCGGCGAGCAGGGCGTCGGTGACGGTGTCCATGCCGACGCTGTCCTCGGCGCCGGCGCCGAGTGCGCCGGACTGGGTGAGCAGGGGGAGTCCGATGAGGACGGAGACGGCGAGGGCGCGGCCGACCCAGGCGGCGGCGACGGTGCCGCTCATGGGTTTGCCGGTGATCTTCCAGACGACGGCGCGGAGCATGCGGCCGCCGTCGAGGGGGAGGCCGGGGAGGAGGTTGAAGATCGCGACGATGAGGTTGGAGATCATCAGGCCGGCCAGCAGGACGCCGGGGACGGTGCCGGGTTCGACGGGCTGCATGGCGAGGTAGAAGACGCCGGCGAGGGCGAGGGAGAGGAGGGGGCCGACGAAGGCGAGCCAGAATTCGCGGCCGGGGGTCTCGGCTTCCTTCTCGATCTCGGAGACGCCGCCGAAGAACTGGAGCTGGATGCGGCGGACGGGGAGTTTGAAGCGGAGGGCGGCGACGGTGTGGGCGAGTTCGTGGATGAGGACGGAGGCGTAGAAGGCGACGGCGAAGAAGAGTGAGACGAGGTAGCGGGCGGCGCCGAGTTCGGGCAGCACGCGGTCGAGCTGCCCGCCGAAGACCCAGGTGATCAGCGCGGCGACGAGGAACCAGCTCGGCGCGACGTAGACGGGCACGCCGAAGGGCCGCCCCATGAGCAGCCCCCCACGCGGCTGCTCCGGGGGCCGCCGCGGCGGCCGCCCCTTGCCACGAGCGCGGCGGCCACCGTTGCCCGACGGGTCCTGGTGCGCGTCGTGGGTGTCGGCGAGGGCGCGGGGCTCGTCGTGGCTGGGCGGCGGCGCGGTGGCGCGGCCCGCCGCGGAGCCGGTGGCCGACTCGGGGGTTTGATGGTCCGGCGAGGTGTCGGGTCCGTGGGGGTGCTGATCCGCGGTGGCCTCGGAGCGGGGGCCAAGCGGGGGCTTGCCCGGGATGCCGGCCGACGGCCCGGCGTGGGCGGCCTCATCCGACGACCCGACGGGGGTCCCGGCCGAGGGCCCGACGGGGGTCCCGGCCGAGGGCCCGACGGGGGTCCCGGCCGAGGGCCCGACGGGGGTCCCGGCCGACGAATCGGCGGGGGTCCCGGCCGACGAATCGGTGGGAGCCGCGGCCCGCGGCCCGCGGGGAGTCTCAGCGGAGGGCTTGGCGGCAGTCCCGGACGAGGGCTCGGGCGGCGTCGGGGCGGCGGGGCCGGCCGACGGGCGAGAGGCAGGCTCCTCGGACGAGGGCGCGCCCAGATTATTCGCGGAAGCCTCCGCAGAAGGCTCAGCCCACGGTCCGGCGACGGGCTCGACCGAAGGCTGGGCCGGTGTGCTGACGGGAGTCTCCGCCGGGTTCTCGGCACCCTGCCCGGCGGCAGGCTCGACCGAGGTTTCGGGAGCAGTACCTGCCGACGGCTCCGCCGGATTCGCGGCGGGGTCCGCCGAGGGCCGGGCGGCAGGTTCGGTGGGGGTTTCGGCCCCGGGCCACGCCGGAATCCCACCCGCTGGCTCAGCCGAGTCCCCGGTCGGCATCCCGGCGGGCTCCGCCGACGGCCGGGCGACAGGCTCAGCCGACGGCTCGGCGGGGGTGTCGGCTGCGGGCGCGGCCTGCGTCTCGGTCGAGGGCTCGGGCCGGGGCTTGGTGGTGGGCTCGGGTGGGGTCGGGTTGGCGGGGAGCGGGGCGCGTGAAGGTGGCGTGGGGGGCTCGGCCGGTTGGTTGTTGTCCGGCCGCGGCCGCTCGTTCGCGCCGCTTTCCACCACGGTGTCCCCTCGGTCCAAGCGTTTCCGCCTCTGCCGGGCGGAAGGGTCTGTGACCGATGGTATGCGGCCGTCGTGGCACCTTCCGCCCCGGCACCCACAGCGGGGCGCTCGTCGGTGCCGGGGACTGGGTGACTGTCAGTGGTGGGCCGTATGGTCTGAGGCATGGAGAGCAGTGGTGAGGGTGGTGTCGTGGCGGGGCGGGTTCCGGAGCCGGGAGTGGGGGCGCGGGTGGCCGTGGCGCCCACCTCGTTGTCGCCGTCGCGGGCCGGGGACTTCATGCAGTGTCCGTTGTTGTACCGGTTCCGGGTGATCGACCGGCTGCCGGAGAAGCCGAGCGCGGCGGCGACGAAGGGCACGCTGGTGCACGCGGTGCTGGAGCGGCTGTTCGACGCCCCGGCGGAGGAGCGGACGGCGCCGCGGGCGAAGGCGCTGATCCCGGGGCAGTGGGACCGGTTGCGGGAGTCGCGGCCGGAGGTGGTGGAGCTGTTCGCCGACGATCCGGAGGGTGAGCGGCTGGCGGGCTGGCTGTCGGAGGCGGAGCGGCTGGTGGAGCGCTGGTTCACGCTGGAGGATCCGACGCGTCTGGAGCCGGCCGAGCGGGAGCTGTTCGTGGAGGCGGAGCTGGAGTCGGGGCTGCGGTTGCGGGGGATCATCGACCGGGTGGACGTGGCGCCGACGGGTGAGGTGCGGATCGTCGACTACAAGACGGGCAAGGCGCCGCGCGCGGAGTACGCGGACGGGGCGTTGTTCCAGATGAAGTTCTACGCGCTGGTGGTGTGGCGGTTGAAGCGGGTGATCCCGCGCCGTCTTCAGCTCGTGTATCTGGGCAGTGGTGATGTGCTGACGTACGACCCGGATCTGGCGGATCTGGAGCGGGTGGAGCGCCGGTTGCTGGCGTTGTGGGAGGCGATCCGGGAGGCGACGGAGACCGGGGAGTGGCGGCCGCGGCCGACGAAGCTGTGCGGCTGGTGTGATCATCAGGCGCACTGTCCGGAGTTCGGCGGCACTCCCCCGCCGTATCCGCTGGCGGTGAGGGCGGCCGCGTCGGAGGCGGACGCGCAGGGCAGAATGGGGCCGGACTAGCGAAGGAGACTTACGTGGCCATCCGTGTCCTACTGGTCGACGACCAGCCGCTGCTGCGCACGGGCTTCCGGATGATTCTGGAGGCGGAGCAGGACATCGCGGTCGTCGGGGAGGCCGGTGACGGGCTTCAGGCCCTGGACCAGGTGCGGGCGCTTCAGCCCGATGTGGTGCTCATGGACATCCGGATGCCCCGGATGGACGGGGTGGAGGCGACCCGGCAGATCTCGGGGCCGGGGCGGGACGGGCCGGCGAAGGTGCTGGTGCTGACGACGTTCGATCTCGACGAGTACGTGGTGGAGGCGTTGCGGGCGGGGGCGAGCGGTTTTCTGCTGAAGGACGCGCCGGCGAACGAACTGGTGCAGGCGATCCGGGTGGTGGCGTCGGGTGAGGCGATGCTGGCGCCGAGCATCACGCGCCGGCTGCTGGACAAGTACGCGACGCATCTGCCGTCGGGTGACGAGCCGGTGCCGAACACGCTGCACACGCTCACGGACCGTGAGGTGGAGGTGCTGAAGCTGGTGGCGCGGGGGCTGTCGAACGCGGAGATCGCCGCGGATCTCTTCGTGAGCGAGACGACGGTGAAGACGCATGTGGGGCATGTGCTGACGAAGCTGGGGCTGCGGGACCGGGTGCAGGCGGCGGTGTACGCGTACGAGAGCGGTCTGGTGCGTCCGGGCGCGCAGTGAGGGAACAGGTGTGAGTACGACGACGGGCGCCCCCTTTTCGTCAAGGGGGGCGCCCGTCGGTGTTCGGGGGCGGGTCAGCCCTTGCTGAGTTCCCAGAAGCGGAACACGGTCGAGGCGTCGAGGCAGTTCTCGAGGCCGTAGACGTTCTCGCGGGCGACGGCGTACTGCTTGGCCTGCCAGATGGGCAGGAGGGGCAGTTCCTTGGCGACGGTGTCCTGGAGGGTCGCGTAGTCGGTGCCGGTGGCGGAGCGGTCGCTCTGGGCGGCGGTGCGCGGGATCAGGGTGTCGGTGATCCTGTCGTTGGCGTAGTTGTTGCCGAGGACGTTGCCTTCGCCGAAGAAGGGGGCGGTGAAGTTGTCGGCGTCGGGGTAGTCGGGCACCCAGCCCTTGACGTAGACGCCGTACTTGCCGTCGGCGATGTCCTTCTCGTACTGGCCGAAGGGGACGGACTTGACCTTGGCGTCGAACAGGCCGCTGGCGTTGAGCTGTTCGGCGATGGCCTTGAGTTCCTGGTCGGTGGCGGGGCCGTAGCGCGAGGGGGTGGACCACAGGGTGAGGTCGACCTTGCCGGTGATGCCCTCCTCCTGGAGGGCGGCGGCGGCCTTGGCGCGGGAGGGGCGGGCGCCGTAGCGGTCGAAGAAGGCGGTGTTGTGGCCCGCGATCCCGGCCGGGATGATCGAGTAGAGCGGGTCGGCGGTGCCCTGGTGGACGTCGCGGATGAGGGCTTCGCGGTCGACGAGGTGGGCGATGGCGCGGCGGACGCCGAGCTTGCCGGCGACGGGGTCGTCCATGTTGAAGACGAGGTGCTGGACCTCGGCGCTGCTGCCTTCGATGACGTCGACGCCGGAGTCGGTGGTGCTCTCGTCGATGTCGGTGATGTCGCCGGCGCTGAGGCCGCGGTAGGCGATGTCTATCTCGTCGTCGAGGAGGGCGTTTTCGAGGGCCTTCTGGTCGCCGTTGAAGAACTTGAGGGTGACGCCGTTGTTGCGGGGCTTGCCGGCGGAGCCCTTGTAGTGCTCGTTGGCGGTGAAGACGGCCTTGTCGTCCTCGAAGGACTCCAGCTTGTAGGGGCCGGAGCCGGTGGCGCCGCCGTCCTCGCGCAGGGCGTCGGCGTCGTACTCCTGGTGGTCGACGATGGCGCCGGCACCGGAGGCGATCTTGCTGGGGAAGGTGGCGTCGGGGACCTTGAGTCTGAAGACGACGGTGGAGTCGTCCGGGGTCTCGACCTTGTCCAGCATGGGGAACATGATGGCGGGGCCGGAGTCGTCGTCGATCTTCAGCATGCGGTCGAAGGAGAACTTGACGTCCTTCGAGGTGAGCGGGTGGCCGTTGCTGAAGGTGAGGCCGTCCTTGAGCGTGCACCGGTACACCTTGGTCCCGGTGTCGGTGAAGGAGCATTCCTCGGCGGCGTCGGGCTCGGGTTCGGTGCCGCCCTTGGGGAAGCTGAGCAGCGACTGGAAGACGTTGTTGAACAACATCCAGGAGCCGGGGTCGTAGCCGGAGGCGGGGTCCGTGGCGAGGACGTCGTCGGACATCCCCAGCACCACGGCGGAGCCGTCGCCGCCGGAGCCCCCGGTCTGGGAGCCGCAGCCGGTCAACAGGCCGGAGGCCAGTCCCGCCACGATCGGCAGGACTGGCCACTGGTTGCGCATGTTCACGAATTACCTTTGTCGTCGGGTCCCGTCATACCGGTCCCGTCGACGCGGGCCCCGGCCGCGACGAACGTATCACCCGGCCTGAAAACCGCATCACCCGAGCGGAACCCGACCAGAAACGACCAGAACCCGACAAGAACGGTACGTGCGTCAGCTACTGACGCCGCGGCCCAGTTCCCAGAGCTGGACGGTCGCGGAGGAGTTCAGCACATAGGCGGTGCCCGTGATGTCGGTGCTGGCGGCGACGTACTGCTTGCCCTGCCACAGCGGGAGCACCGGCACGTCGTCGGCGACGATGTCCTGGATCTCCGTCAGGCTCTTGCCGGCGCTGAGGCGGTCGGCCTCGCGACGGGACTGCGGGATCAGCTTGTTGATGATGTCGCCGTTGCGGTACGGGGAGTTGAGGAAGTTGTCCTTGTCGAGGAACGGCGCGACGTAGTTGTCGGCGTCCGGGAAGTCGGGGAACCAGCCCATGCCCCAGACCTCGTACTCGCCCTTGCGCTCGGCCGGGACGAAGGTGTCCCAGGCGGCGCCCTTGACGGTCACGTCGAACAGACCGCTGTCGTTGAGCTGCTTGCGCAGCAGCTCGAACTCGTCCTTGGTGGCGGGACCGTAGTGGTCGGTCGTGTAGTTCAGGGTCAGCTTGACGGGCGTGGTGATGTTCGCCTCGGCGAGGAGTGCCTTCGCCTTGCTGACGCTGGGGTCGCCGTACTTGTTGAAGAACGAGTTGGAGTGGCCCGTGATGGAGGCGGGGACCAGCGAGTAGAGCGGCTCGGCCTGGGAGCCGTAGACCTCGGAGACCAGGTGGTCGCGGTCGATGACCTGGGCCATCGCCTGGCGCACGGCCTTCGTCTTCACCTCGGGGGCGTTGGTGTTGAAGGCGAGGTAGCGGATCTCCAGGCCGCCCAGCTCGATCAGGTCGATGTCGCTGTCGGCGGCGGCCTCGGAGAGCTTCTGGATCTGCTCGGGCGACATGGAGCGGGTCATCAGGTCGATGTCGCCCTTTTCGAGGGCGGTGCCCATGTCGTCGGCGTCCTCGTACGACATCATGTCGACCTCGTCGTTGTTCACGTCGAGCGCACCCTTGTAGTGGGGGTTCTTCGTGAAGACGGCCTTGGTCATCTCGTCGCCGTCGGTCTCGGCCTTGAGGGTGTAGGGGCCGGAGCCGTCGACGGAGAAGCCCTCGCGCAGCTTGTCCTTCTCGTAGTCGTCGGGGTTGACGATGCCGGCGACCGGGGTCGACAGCTTGAAGGGGAAGGTGGCGTCCGCGGTCTTGAGGTGGAAGATGACTTCGTTGTCACCCTGCGTTTCGATGGTGTCGATCGTCGACAGCAGGGCGAAGACGCCGGAGTCGGCCTTGATGGAACGGGCGCGGTCGATGGAGAACTTGACGTCCTCGGCGGTGATCGCGTTGCCGTCGGAGAACTTGAGGTCGCTGCGGAGCTTGCAGGCGTAGCGCTCGTTGCCGCTGTCGGTGAAGCCGCAGGACTGGGCCGCCTCGGGGACCGGCTCGCCCTCGCCCTTGGGCTGGATCATCAGGGTCTGCACGGTCTGGCGCAGGATGTTCCAGGTGCCGACGTCGTAGGCGTAGGCGGGGTCGAGGGGTGCGGGGGCGTCCTTGGTGGCCGTGAACCGGTCGGTGGTGCCCACGACGATGGCGTCGCCGCCGCCGCTCCCGCTGTCTGCCCCGCCGCAGGCGGCGAGTACGGGCGCGAGCAGACCCACCACGGCCGGCAGCACCAAAGTCTTGCGGTTCATGCTCGAGTTTCTCCAGAGCTGTCGAGTCCGTGTACCCGGCAAGCAGGGGTGTCGCAGCGGATCACGGGGCAGGGGCGATGTTCGTGTAACGAGATTAGTCCGCTTCCGGCAGAGCGGTTGACGGCGGCCGGAGTTGAATGCCCATCACGCTGTGGAACCGGGTGTGGACGCACGGAACAGACGCCCCGGGAAGGATTCGTGCAGCAGTCCATCAATCAGGACACAAGGACGTGCCGGGGCACCCGGTTTGCCGGGATCCGGCACATGACGGGGCGGCTGTCGACCCCCTGCGGGGTGGGGAACGTCACACGCCGGACAGGGGTGACCGCCCGGAATTCCGCGCGCGGTGACGGATGCGTGACGGAAGGAATTCGTCTGTGTACACGGCCGCCGAATTCCTTTGCTATCGGCGGTGCACGCTGGGTGAACGCGCTATCGCATTTCTGTCATCGAAACGTTCTCCGGCGATCACGGACGTGATCATCCCAGCGGCATGAGGCCGCGCAGGAATGCCAGATCGACGCCTTCGAGGGTGGGGACGACGGTGCACCGGGCGCCCGGCTCGATGCCCGCGACGGAGGGCACCGCGACGACCTGGCAGCCGGCCGCGTGGGCGGCGGCGACACCGGTGGCGGTGTCCTCGACGACGGCGCAGCGGGCCGGGTCGACGCCCAGTCCGGCGGCGGCGAACAGATAGGGGTCGGGGTGCGGCTTGGTGCGCAGCACCTCGTCGCCGGCCACCGTGAGGGAGAAGTGCTGGGGGCCGAGCGAGGTCAGGACGCGGTCGATGATGCGCCGGTGGGAGGCGGAGACGAGGGCCGTGGGGATCTCGTACGCGGCGAGTTCCGCGAGCAGCCGTGCGGCGCCCGGCATCAGGGGCAGGGCGCGGGTGATGCGGTCCTCGAAGCCGTCGTTGAGCAGGACGGACAGTTCGGCGAGGGTGATGTCGGCTCCGGTGGCCTCGATCAGGAACCCGGCGCTGCGGCTCATCGGGCCGCCGACCACGACATGGCGCCAGGAGTCGTCGAGCGTGTGGCCGAGGCCGGCGAAGACGTCGACCTCGACGTCCCACCAGAAGCCCTCGGTGTCGACGAGGGTGCCGTCCATGTCGAGCAGCACGGCCTGGAGGGCCGAGCCTTGGGCCGTGCGGGTTGCGGGCGCGGGAACCGTACTGGTCATCCACGTACCTCCTGTGAGGGACGAGCAGGCCGGTTCCCGGAAGGGAACCGGCCTGCTGTGGACCGACCAGTGTACGACTTGTCCGATCAGTACGCCGATCTATACGGCTGAGGGATGTCCGGTGGTCACCGTGCGTTGAAGTACTTGGCCTCGGGGTGGTGGATCACGATGGCGTCCGTGGACTGTTCGGGGTGGAGCTGGAACTCCTCCGAGAGGTGGACGCCGATCCGCTCGGGCCGCAGCAGTTCGGCGATCTTGGCGCGGTCCTCCAGGTCGGGGCAGGCGCCGTAGCCGAGGGAGAAGCGGGCGCCGCGGTACTTCAGGGAGAACATGTCCTCGATGGCGGCGGGGTCCTCCCCGGCGAAGCCGAGTTCCGAGCGCACGCGCGCGTGCCAGTACTCGGCGAGGGCCTCGGCGAGCTGGACGGACAGGCCGTGCAGTTCGAGGTAGTCGCGGTAGGAGTCGGAGGCGAAGAGCTTCGCGGTCTCCTCGCCGATGCGGTTCCCGACGGTGACGACCTGGAGGCCGACGACATCGGTCTCCCCCGAC
The DNA here is from genome assembly GCF_013363615.1 of Streptomyces sp. CAI-85. Lineage (NCBI taxonomy): Bacteria > Bacillati > Actinomycetota > Actinomycetes > Kitasatosporales > Streptomycetaceae > Streptomyces > Streptomyces sp. CAI-85. The sequence goes on from NZ_JAANNX010000105.1 coordinate 8,955, forward strand.
TCCTGGGGGCGGAAGAAGTCCGCGAGGCAGAGCCGGCGGCCGCGGCGCTGGCGGGGGAAGGTGAAGCGGGTGCGTTCGTTGCCGTGCTCGTCGAGGAGGATGAGGTCGTCGTCCTTGGAGACGCACGGGAAGTAGCCGTAGACGACGGCGGCTTCCAGCAGGTTCTCGGTCTGGAGCTTGTCCAGCAGGCCGCGCAGACGGGGGCGGCCCTCGGTCTCGACGAGCTCCTCGTAGGTCGGGCCGTCGCCGGTGCGGGCATGCTTCAGGCCCCACTGGCCCTTGAAGAGGGCGCCCTCGTCCAGCCAGGTGGCGTACTCCTTGAGCTGGATGCCCTTGATGACGCGGGTGCCCCAGAACGGCGGGGTGGGGATCGGGTTGTCGACGGCGACGTCGGAGCGGACGTGGCCCTCCTCGGGGCGCTCCTCGGTGACCACGGCGCCGGCGGCGGGGCGGACCCGGCGCTGCTTCAGCTCGGGCAGCTTGGCGCCGGGCACGCCGCGCTTGACGCCGATGAGGGCGTCCATGAGGCGCAGGCCCTCGAAGGCGTCGCGGGCGTAGCGGACCTCGCCCTCGTAGATCTCGTGGAGGTCCTGTTCGACGTAGGCGCGGGTGAGGGCGGCGCCGCCGAGGATGACGGGGTAGTCGGCGGCGAGGCCGCGCTGGTTCAGCTCCTCCAGGTTCTCCTTCATGATCACGGTGGACTTGACGAGGAGTCCGGACATGCCGATGACGTCGGCGCGGTGCTCCTCGGCGGCGTCGAGGATCGCGGAGACCGGCTGCTTGATGCCGAGGTTGACGACGTTGTAGCCGTTGTTGGACAGGATGATGTCGACGAGGTTCTTGCCGATGTCGTGGACGTCGCCGCGGACGGTGGCCAGCACGATGGTGCCCTTGCCCTCGGCGTCGGACTTCTCCATGTGCGGTTCGAGGTGGGCCACGGCGGTCTTCATGACCTCGGCGGACTGGAGGACGAACGGCAACTGCATCTGGCCGGAGCCGAACAGCTCGCCGACGACCTTCATGCCGTCCAGCAGGGTGTTGTTGACGATGTCCAGGGCGGGGGTGTCCTGGAGGGCCTCGTCGAGGTCGGCCTCCAGGCCGTTGCGCTCGCCGTCGATGATGCGGCGCTTGAGGCGCTCCTCCAGCGGCAGGGCGGCGAGTTCCTCGGCCTTGCCGGCCTTGAGGGACTTGGCGGTGGCGCCCTCGAAGAGCTGCATCAGCTTCTGGAGGGGGTCGTAGCCCTCGGCGCGGCGGTCGTGGATCAGGTCGAGGGCGGTCGTCACCTCCTCCTCGCTGAAGCGGGCGATCGGCAGGATCTTCGAGGCGTGCACGATCGCGGAGTCGAGGCCGGCCTTGACGCACTCGTCGAGGAAGACGGAGTTCAGCAGGATGCGGGCGGCGGGGTTGAGGCCGAAGGAGATGTTCGACAGGCCCAGGGTGGTCTGGACGTCGGGGTGGCGGCGCTTGAGTTCGCGGATGGCCTCGATGGTGGCGACGCCGTCGCCGCGGGACTCCTCCTGGCCGGTGCAGATGGTGAAGGTCAGGGTGTCG
>NZ_JAANNX010000034.1:0-57442 GCF_013363615.1 Streptomyces sp. CAI-85
CCTGGGTCTCCCTCCACCACGGCGGCGGCGTCGGCATGGGCCGCTCCATCCACGCCGGCCAGGTCACCGTCGCCGACGGCACCCCGCTCGCCGGCGAGAAGATCCGCCGCGTCCTCACCAACGACCCCGGCATGGGCGTCATCCGGCACGTCGACGCCGGATACGACATCGCGGAGACCGTCGCCGCCGAACGCGGCGTGCGCGTGCCCATGCGTGAAGGTGACGACGCGTGACCTTCCACAGCATGTGGGCGGAGCTGCTGCCGATCGGCCGCAGCTCCGCCTCCGGGGGCTACCGCCGCTACGCCTGGACGCCCGCCGACACCGACTGCCGGGCCTGGTTCCGGGAACAGGCCGAGACCCGCGGCCTCACCTACGAGACCGACCGCAACGGCAACCAGTGGGCCTGGCTCGGCGACCCCACCGCGGGCGACGCCGTCGTCACCGGTTCTCACCTCGACTCCGTGCCCGACGGCGGCGCCTTCGACGGCCCCCTCGGCGTGGTGTCCTCCTTCGCCGCGCTGGACGAACTGCGCGCCCGGCAGGCGCACTTCACCAAGCCCCTCGCGATCGTCAACTTCGGCGACGAGGAGGGCGCCCGCTTCGGCCTGGCCTGCGTCGGCTCCCGGCTCACCGCCGGAGCCCTGACCCCCGAGCAGGCCCACCGGCTCACCGACGCCGACGGCATCACCCTGCCGCGGGCCATGGAGGCCGCCGGACACGACCCCGACGCCATCGGCGCGGACCCGGAGCGGCTGTCCCGCATCGGCGCCTTCGTGGAACTCCACGTCGAGCAGGGCCGCGCCCTGGACCTGTCCGGCGACCGGGTCGGCGTGGCCAGCGCCATCTGGCCGCACGGCCGCTGGCGCTTCGACTTCCGCGGCGAGGCCAACCACGCCGGCACGACCCGGCTCGTGGACCGCCGCGACCCGATGCTGTCGTACGCCGAGACCGTGCTCGTCGCCCGCCGCGAGGCCGAACTCGCCGGTGCCGTCGCCACCTTCGGCAAGATCTCCGTCGAGCCGAACGGCGTCAACGCCGTGCCCTCCCTGGTGCGCGGCTGGCTCGACTCCCGCGCCGAGGACCAGGCCACCCTCGACACCGTCGTCGGCGGCATCGAGCGGGCGGCCCGCGCCCACGCCGACACGCACGGCATCGACCTCGACGTGGTCCGGGAGTCCTTCACCCCCGTGGTCGAGTTCGACCACGCCCTGCGCGACGAACTCGCCCGCATCCTGGGCACCGACACCGGCCTCAAGGTGCCCGTCCTCGGCACCGGCGCCGGACACGACGCCGGAATCCTCTCCGGACGCGTCCCGACCGCCATGCTGTTCGTGCGCAACCCCACGGGCGTCTCGCACTCCCCGGCCGAGTTCGCGGCCGAGGACGACTGCGTGGCCGGAGTGCACGCCCTCGCCGACGTACTGGAAGGACTGGCCTGCGCGTGACCAAGCGGACCTACTGGGCGGAGCACGCCTGGCTGGACGACACCGTCGAGCCGGGCGTGGCGCTCGACGTCGCCGACGGCCGCATCACCGCCGTCCACAAGGAGACACCCGCCCCGCCGCCCGGCGCGGAGGTGCTGCGCGGGCTGACCCTGCCCGGCCTGGCCAACGCCCACAGCCACGCTTTTCACCGGGCACTGCGCGGCACCGTCCAGATCGGCTCCGGGACTTTCTGGACCTGGCGCGACCTCATGTACCGCTTCGCCGACCGGCTGACCCCGGACACCTACCACGCCCTCGCCCGCGCGGTGTACGCCGAGATGACCCTCGCCGGCATCACCGCCGTCGGTGAGTTCCACTACGTCCACCACGCCCCCGGCGGCACCCGCTACGCCGACCCCAACGCGATGGGCGAGGCCCTGATCGAGGCCGCCGCCGCAGCCGGCATCCGTATCACCCTCCTCGACACCGCCTACTTCTCCGCCGGCTTCGGACAGCCCCCCAACACCCACCAGCTCCGCTTCTCCGACGGCACCGCGGACGCCTGGGCCGAACGCTGTTCACTTCTCAAGGAACGGGATCACGCGAGGATTGGTGCGGCGATCCACTCCGTACGGGCCGTGCCCGCCGGCCAGTTGGCGACCGTCGCCCGCTGGGCCGCCGAGCGCGGGGCGCCGCTGCATGTGCACCTGTCCGAGCAGACCGCCGAGAACGACGCCTGCCACGCCGCCCACGGCCGCACCCCGACCCGGCTGCTCGCCGACCACGGGGTCCTCGGCCCGCGCACCACCGGCGTCCACAACACCCACCTCACCGACGAGGACATCGCCCTGCTCGGTGACTCGGGCACCGGCACCTGCATGTGCCCGACGACGGAACGGGACCTCGCCGACGGCATCGGCCCGGCCGTCGCCCTCCAGGCCGCGGGCTCACCGCTCTCCCTCGGCTCGGACAGCCACGCCGTCATCGACCTGTTCGAAGAGGCGCGCGCGATGGAGCTGAACGAGCGCCTGCGCACCCGCACCCGGGGCCACTGGACGGCCGCCGCCCTGCTGCGCGCCGCCTCCGCCGACGGTCACGCCGCGCTCGGCCGCCCCGAGGCGGGCACCCTGGAGACCGGCGCGCCCGCCGACTTCACCACGATCGCCCTCGACACCGTCAGAACAGCGGGCCCGCTGCCCCGGCTCGGCGCCGAGACCGCCGTATTCGCGGCGACCGGGGCGGACGTACGGCACACGGTCGTCGCGGGCCGGCACGTCGTACGCGACGGGGCCCATACGCTCGTACCGGATGTGCCATCGGCGCTGGCGGGCGCGATCCACGCCCTGCGCGGCTGAACCCCATCACCCCTGAGGACACGATGAGCAGCACCGTCATCACCAACATCGCCACGCTGGTCACCAACGACCCCTCCCTCGGTGACAACTCCCCTCTCGGACTGGTCCGGGGCGCGGCCGTCGTCCTCGACGGCGACCGTGTCGCGTGGACCGGTGAATCCAGCAAAGCACCCGCCACTGACAATCGGGTCGACGCCGGCGGCCGGGCGGTGATCCCGGGCTTCGTCGACTCCCACTCCCACCTGGTCTTCGCGGGCGACCGCACCGAGGAGTTCAACGCCCGGATGTCCGGCCGCGGCTACACGGCGGGCGGCATCCGCACCACGGTCGCCGCCACCCGCGCCGCGACCGACCGGGAACTGGAGGCCAACCTCACCCGTTTCCTGGACGAGGCGCTGCGCCAGGGGACGACCACGTTCGAGACCAAGTCGGGCTACGGCCTGACCGTCGCCGACGAGGCCCGTGCCCTGCGCCTGGCCGCCGCCCACACCGACGAGGTCACCTACCTCGGCGCCCACATCGTCTCCCCCGACTACGCCGACGACCCGGCCGCGTACGTCGACCTGGTCACCGGCGAGATGCTCGACGCCTGCGCGCCGTACGCCCGCTGGATCGACGTGTTCTGCGAGAAGGGCGCCTTCGACGGCGACCAGGCCCGGGCGATCCTCACGGCCGGCAAGGCCAGGGGACTGCACCCGCGGATCCACGCCAACCAGCTCTCCCACGGCCCCGGCGTGCAGCTCGCCGTCGAACTGGACGCGGCCAGCGCCGACCACTGCACCCACCTCACGGACGCCGACGTGGACGCGCTGGCGAGCGGGAACACCGTCGCCACGCTGCTGCCGGGCGCCGAGTTCTCCACCCGGGCCGCGTGGCCGGACGCCCGCCGGCTGCTGGACGCGGGCGTCACCGTGGCGCTGTCCACGGACTGCAACCCCGGCTCGTCCTTCACCTCCTCCGTCCCCTTCTGCGTCGCCCTCGCGGTGCGGGACATGGGGATGACACCGGACGAGGCGGTGTGGTCGGCGACAGCCGGCGGCGCGGCGGCCCTGCGCCGCACCGACATCGGCCGTCTCGCTCCCGGCGCCCGGGCCGACCTGGTCCTGCTGGACGCCCCGAGCCATGTCCACCTGGCCTACCGGCCGGGCGTCCCGCTGGTCTCCCAGGTGTGGCGCCGGGGCGTACAGGTGCTCTGAAGAGCCGGGGGAAGCCCTACTCCTCCGCCGTCAGCCCCTCGCGCAGACGGCTCAGCGTGCGGGAGAGCAGCCGGGAGACGTGCATCTGGGAGATGCCGAGTTCCTCGCCGATCTCCGACTGGGTCAGCCCCGCGACGAAGCGCAGGGAGAGGATCTGGCGGTCGCGGGGCGCGAGCCCGGCGATCATCGGCTTCAGGGACTCGATGTACTCGATGCCCTCGATCCCGTGGTCCTCGTACCCGATGCGGTCGGCGAGGGCGCCCTCCGCGTCGTCGTCCTCCGGCTGGGCGTCCAGGGAGGAGGCGGTGTAGGCGTTGGACGCCGCCATGCCCTCCAGGACCTCCTCCGGGCTGCGGCCGAGGCGCTCGGCCAGTTCCGCGACGGTGGGCGCGCGGTCCAGCTTCTGGGCGAGTTCGTCGCCCGCCTTGGCCAGGTCGATGCGCAGCTCCTGGAGTCGGCGCGGGACCCGGACCGACCAGGACGTGTCACGGAAGAAGCGCTTGATCTCGCCGATGATGGTCGGCATCGCGAAGGTGGGGAACTCGACGCCGCGGGACAGCTCGAAGCGGTCGATCGCCTTGATCAGACCGATCGTGCCGACCTGGACGATGTCCTCCATCGGCTCGCTGCGCGAACGGAAGCGGGAGGCGGCGAACTTGACCAGCGCGAGGTTCAGCTCGACGAGCGTGTTGCGGACGTACGCGTGCGCGTGGGTGCCCTCTTCGAGGGACTCGAGCCGCTCGAAGAGCGTCTTGGAGAGGGCGCGTGCGTCGACGGCGCCGATCTCGTCGTAGGGAGGGATCTCGGGGAGGTCCTCCATGAGGGGGTCAAGATGTTCCGGTGGGGGTGCCGACGTCGCTGTGGGGGTGTGCGATGCGTCGAGCCGGGGTGACATGATGCCTCCATCGTTCTCGGCATAAGGCTGCCGAAGCCAGTGAGCGCACTACGGTGTGCGGCGCCTCCAAAGCCGGCCGTGTCGGTTGGGTGTTCCCCGGATGTCCTCCGGGGTGTTCCTCCTAGCCCTACCCGCTCCACCGAACCGATCGCAAGTTCGTTTTGTTGGTTTATGTCCGTTTATGGATGATTGTTCGGCTGTTGGAGTGCGAGTCGAAGGCGTAGTGTTCGAGGGCACGGCACACCGTGCGATGAGCAGTTCCACAAGCAGTGAGCGAACCCCGGGAGAGACACGCATGGACCGCGGGACGGTCGGCAGCGCCCAGTCGGGCCGGCTTCTGGTCGAGGTGCGGCAAGAGGGCTCCAATGCCGTCGTGACCCCGGCGGGTGAGTTGGATCACCACACCGCCGATCTCTTGCGTGACCCCTTGGAGGACTGCCTCGCCAAGGGGCTCAGCCGGCTGGTCGTGGACTGCTCACGGCTGGAGTTCTGCGACTCCACGGGGCTGAACGTGCTGCTCGGGGCCCGTCTGAAGGCCGAGGCGGCCGGCGGTGGGGTGCATCTCGCGGGCATGCAGCCGGTGGTGGCGCGGGTCTTCGAGATCACCGGTGCGGACGCGGTCTTCACCGTGCACGACTCCCTGGAAGCGGCGCTCGCCGACGACGACGCGGGCTGACTCGCGAGCCGGGGGGTGTTCCGGCCCGTCCCTCGGGCAGGAGACACCTGAACATGCCGACGGGGACGACGGCGACGACGGCCGTGAAGACGACGGCCGTGAAGATGACGGAAACGCCGTCCGGCCACGTAATGACCTACGAGTGATGACGTTCGAGTGATGACTTCTGAATCGTGAAGCTTGCGGAATCGGTGAGGTGAAGCGCTGATGAGCACCACCCGGCCCTACTCGCCGGGCGACCGCGGTCCGGAGCAGGAGCCGGAAGCCGACGGCGCTTCCGGGGCGCCGACGGGCCCCGAGGTCCGCCGGCTGAGCTTCGACGGGGCCAGCGGGGTCGTCCCGCTCGCCCGCGACTTCGCCCGGCAGGCGCTGTACGCGTGGGGCTGGCTGCCCGCGGCCACCGCCGACCGCCGCGCGGCCGCCGAGGACGTCCTGCTCGTCGTCTCCGAACTGGTCACCAACGCCTGCCTGCACGCCGAGGGACCCGAACAGATGGTCATCGGCTGCGACCGCAAGGTGATCCGCGTCGAGGTCTCCGACCGCGGCACGGGCCAGCCGGCCCCGCGCAGCCCGCACCGCGCGGGACGCCCCGGCGGCCACGGCATGTTCATCGTCCAGCGCCTCTGCCTGGACTGGGGCGTCGTCCGCGCCCCCGGCGGCACCGGAAAGACGGTCTGGGCCGAACTGGGCGCCCCGGCCTGACGGTCGCCCCGGCGTGACGGTCGTCCCGGCCTGACGTTCTCCGCGCCCCTTTTTCCCGCCGTCTCTTTCTTTCTCACCGTCTCTTCCCTCCTCAGGGTGCCCGGCGTACCTTGACGGCTCGATCTGATGCCTCGTCAGTAGGGATGGGACCGTGTCGAACCGGAAGCGAACCGCCGCGCTCGTGACCGTCGCGGCCCTGGCCGGCTCGGTGGTCTGGACGGCCGCCCCGGTGGCCACGGCCCAGGTCGTCGACGTGAACTACGCCTGCAAGACGCCCATCGGCGACAAGAGCGCCGTATCGCCCATCGACATCAAGGGCGTCAAGAGCGGCAGCGGCTACAAGATCACCATGTCGTGGCAGAAAGGCGTCTCCTCCAGCCCCGTCGAACTCGGCAAGGGCTCGATGAACCCCAGCGCCACGATCACGCTCGGCGGCGCGGACAGCGGCACCGTGGCCGTGACCGGACCGGCGAACCAGGCCGCGATCCCCGAGAACACCCCCATCAAGATCAACGACCTGAGCGGCACGTACACCCCGAGGAAGAGCGGGAAGGTCACCTTCACCGCGGGGGTCCTCACCATCAAGGCCCTCGGTACGACGACAACATGCACGCCCGCCAACAGCCCCGGCCCCTCGCTCACCCTGGACGTGACGGCGGCGGGCGGAACGGGTGGGACGGGCGGGACCGGCGGCTCGGCAAGCGGAGGTGGCGGCGGCTCGGGCGGTGCGGCGCTGCCCCAGACCGGCCCCGAGGACTCCGCCGTCGCCCTCGGCACCCTCGGCGGCACCGTCCTGCTCCTCGGCGCGGTCGGCACGCTCTGGCTGACCCGGCGCAACCAGCCCCGCTGATGTCGTACGCCCGCGCCGCCCTGCTGCTCTCCCTGCCCCTGCTGCTGGGCGCCACGCCCGCCCCCGGCGGCTGGTCGGCCGTGCCCTCCGGTGGCGGACGGCCCGCCTTCTACGCCGAGGGCGTCCCGGGGGCGGTGCTCCAGGACACCGTCTCCGTGGTCAACCGGGGCACCCGGCCGCTCACCGTCCGGCTGACTGGCACCGGGCTCCCCGTACGGTTCGCGCGCACGGCCGTCGACGTCCCCGCCCGCACCCGCGCCGAGGTGCCGTTCACGGTGAGCGTGCCGGGGGACGCGGGCCCGGGGGAGCGGACCGGGGAGATCGTCGTACGGGAGTCCGCAGGGCGCCGGCTCTCCGTGCCGCTGCTGCTACGGGTTGAGGGCCCCGAACTGGCCGCGCTGACCGTGGAACACGTGGCGGTCCGCGGCGACCGGATCACGTACGAGCTGGTCAACCGGGGGACGACCGACCTGGCGCCGAGCCTCGCGGTGCGCGCGGAGGGCGTGCTCGGCACCGTACTCGACCGCCCGCCGCACGCCCTGCCCGTCCACCTTCCCCCGGGCCGCCGCCTACGGCTCACCGAGCCCTGGCCCGACCGCCCGGCCCTGGACAAGGTCACCGTCCACCTGACCGCCACGTCCCCCGGCACCCCACCGGCCACGGCCCACACCACGACCCACTTCGTGCCCTGGGGAGCCCTGACGGCAGGCACGGCAACCGCCTTGGCTGCCGCCGCGGCGACTGTGACGGTCGTACGGCGACGCGGGCGCGGCCGTGCGGCCGGGGCGAGGGGGGTGGGGGCGTGAGAGGGACGACGCCACGGACGACGTGGCCGGCACCGACCCCGATCCCGACCCCGACCCCGACCCCGACCTCGACCCCGACCCCGACCGCGGGCCCGACCCTGGCCGCGCTGCCCCCGGCCGCAGCCCCGACCCCGAACCTGGCTCTGCCTCCGGCCTTGCCCCCGACCCCGACCCCGACCCCGGCACTTCTCGGGATGCCGTCGGGTGGTCGTCCGGCCCGGGGGAAACGGGGTGACGGCGTGAAGTGGACCGTACTGCGGGGTCTCGTGGTGGTGCTCGTTCTGGCGTCGGTGCTTCTCGGGCTGCCGGTGGGTGGGGTGGCCTTCGCTGCCGAGCGGCCCGTTGTCACCCTCTCCGACTCTCAGGCCGGGACCGGTGGCACGGTCACCGTCAGGGGGGAGGGGTGGCCCGCGCGGGCCCTGCTGATGGTGCTCGTCTGCGGTCGTGCCACGCCCGCCCGGGGTGTGCTCGGCGGCACCAACTCCTGTGCCAACGCCGACGGCCGGGCCGTCACCACCGACGCCGACGGACGTTTCAGCCGGCGGCTCCCCGTGACCGAGCCGCCCGTGCCGTGTCCGTGTGTCGTGCACGTGGCCACCGCGACCGGCGCCAAGGAGAAGGCCGACGCGGTGTTCCAGGTGGCCGGGCATCCGGTGGAGGCGTTGCCCGAGGAGACGGCCGGCGGGCGGCTGTCCGTCCTCACCGACCTCCGCCTCGAAGGCTCGGGCGGTCTGCTCACCTGGTTCGGCGCGCCGCCCCGCCGCACGCTCGTCCTCACCGTCGGCAATGTCGGCACCGGCTCGGTCCGCGACCCGGTCTTCCAGGTCGGCACCGCCCACGGCGTGTTCGCCCCGCAGTGGGACGAGCGGCCGTGGCGCGGCACGATCGCCCCCGGCCGGAAGGCCCGGATCGAGCTGCCCGTCGAACTCTCCGCCGGCGCCCACGGCGACTACACCGTCTCCCTCAAGTACGGCGGGAAGGTCGTCGCCGAGCAGCCGTGGCGGGTGGGCCGCCCCTGGGGCGTGACCCTGTTCTGGATCCTGCTGTGCGTGGTCGTGCCGACCGCCGTGTTCCGGATCGGGATGGCGGTCGTGGACCGGATACGGCCCCCGGGACAGAGACCGCGACAGAGACAACGGCAGAGGCAGCGGCAGGGGCGGCGTCCGCGCCACGGACGCCTGGCGACGCGGCCCGGCGCCACCGAGGGGCCGCCGCGACCGGCCTCCACCCCGGCGGTCCTCCCCTGGTTCACCCCGGACGCCGGTCCGGGCCCCGTACCGCACGACGACCGTCCGACGAGTCCCACGACTCCGACCACGACTCCGACAGGGAAGGGAACCCCGTGAGCGAGAGGGAGAGCGAGAGAGCCGCACCGCCCCGCGCCGGACGACGGAGAGGGGCCGCCGCGGCCGGTGCCGTCGTCCTGTTCGCCGGGGCCGCCGCCCTGCTGGGCGTGACCGCCGGACCGGCCCAGGCCGCCGAGGTCTCCTACGCCACCAAGTGCGTCCCGCCCCCGGGCGTCGGTCTCCCCGACGTCAACGGGACCACCAAGGTGGAGATCACCGCGCCCGCGACGGCGAAGGTCGGCGACACCGTCGACGTCGTCTGGAAGTTCACGCAGGCCGCGTCCAAGAACCCGGACATCATCGACCTGCCCGCGAACTCGGTGCAGCCCTCCGGCACCCTCAAGGCGGCCGGCGCGCAGAGCGCGGACGTCGCGATGAGCGGACCCCGCCAGAACCCGGCGATCCCCAAGGGCGCCGCGATGGCGTTGTCCGACATGAAGGGCACGCTGAAACTGACGGCGGCCGGCCAGGTGACGCTGACCCCGGACGCGTACGTCGTCAACGCGCTGTCGACGGACACCAAGTGCGCGCCCACGGAGGCGGTCCAGCCCGCGGCGACCATCAACGTCACGGCGGGTGAGGGCAGTTCGGAACCACCCAGCTCAAGCCCCAGCCCAAGTCCGAGCCCCAGCACCAGCCCCAGCACCTCCCCGAGCCCCTCGCCGTCCCCCTCCGGCGACACCCCCACCGACTTCACCGGCAAGGTCGTCGACGTCCCCTACACCTGCCAGTCGCCCATCGGCGAGAAGAAGGCCACCTCGCCGGTGCAGATCAACGCCAGGAAGAACGGCGGAAGTTACGACCTCACCGTGCAGTTCAAGAAGTCGGTGATGGACAGCCCGGTCGCCATCCCGGCCGACTCGGTGAAGCCGTCGATGCGGGTCGTGCTGGGCGGTTCGGACCAGGGCTCGGTGACGGTGACCGGTCCGACGAACGCCTCGCCGATCGCCCAGGGCGCCCCGATCGAGATCCCCGATCTGACCGGGACGTACAAGCCGGGCGCCACCGGTGAGTCCACGCTCTCCCCGGGCGTGCTGATCGTCGAGGCCCTCGGCACGACCACGACCTGCACCCCGGACAGCACGTCGGTCTCGCTCACCCTGGACACCGAGGAACAGGCGAGCGGCGCGTCCGGCGGGAGTTCATCCGGGGGTGCGTCCGTAAGCGGGAGTACGTCGACCGGTGGCGGCCTCGCCGAGACCGGCGCCGGTGACCACGGCACCCTGAAGGCCCTCGGTCTGGTCGCGGGCACGGCCGTCCTGCTGGGCGCGGCGGTGTTCACGTTCCTGCCGGGACGCAGGTGGCTGCGCTGAGACTGAGACGACCGGACAAACGCGGAGGGCCGCCCCGGCGACCACCGGGACGGCCCTCCACCACAACCGAGGACTACGTCAGTTGACGTTGCCCATCAGTTCCCTGACGCGCTTGCGGTACATCCACACCGCGACACCCGCGGCGACGGCCAGGACGGCCTGGAAGGCCACGATGCCCGTCTTGTTGAGGTCGACACCGGCGATGGAGAGCAGACCGGTGGTGGCGTCACCGGCGGTGACGGCCAGGAACCAGACGCCCATCATCTGGGAGGCGTACTTCGCGGGCGCCATCTTCGTGGTGACCGACAGGCCGACCGGGGAGAGCGTCAGCTCACCGACGGTCTGCACGAAGTAGATGCCGACCAGCCACATCGCGGCCGCCTTGTGACCGCCGTCGGCGATCGCGAGCGGGGCGAGGAAGAGGAAGAAGGACGCGCCGATCAGGACCAGGCCCATCGCGAACTTCGTCGCGGTGCTCGGCTCCTTGCCGCGGCGGGCCAGCGCCAGCCAGGCCCAGGCGAAGACCGGCGCCAGCGCCATGATCATGACCGGGTTGACCGACTGGTACCAGGAGACCGGGAACTCCCAGCCGAAGACGGTGTTGTCGGCGGAGGAGTCCGCGAACAGGGACACGGTCGAGCCGCCCTGGTCGTAGATCATCCAGAACACGGCGGCGGCGACGAAGAACCAGATGTACGCGGACATCTTCGACTGCTCGGCGCGGTCCAGGTCCTTGTCGCGCTTGATGCGGGCGATGACCAGGACGGGGATGAGCAGACCGGCGATGGTGATCGGGACCAGCAGCCAGTTCAGGGTGTAGTGGCCGGAGACACCGACGATCGTGTAGAAGACGGCGGCGACGGCGGCCCACAGACCGGCCTTGCGCAGGGTGGCGCTCTTCTCGGCGGCGCTCATCGGGGTCGGGACGAGGTCCGAACGGGCGTCGAGGTGACGGCTGCCGAGCAGGAACTGGGCGAGGCCCAGGCCCATGCCGAGCGCGGCGAGCGCGAAGCCGAGGTGCCAGTTGACGTTCTCACCGACGGTACCGATGACCAGCGGGGCGGCGAAGGCGCCCAGGTTGATGCCGATGTAGAAGACGGTGAAGCCGCCGTCGCGGCGCGGGTCGTCCGGGCCGTCGTAGAGGTGGCCGACCATCGTGGAGATGTTGGCCTTCAGCAGACCGGAGCCGACGGCGACCAGGCCGAGACCGGCGTAGAAGGTGCCGGAGTTCGGCAGGGCCAGCGTGAGGTGGCCGAGCATGATGATCGCGCCGGCCACGGCGACCGTCTTGCGGGGGCCGAGGACACGGTCCGCGAACCAGCCGCCGGGCAGGGCGAGCAGGTACACGAGGGACAGGTAGACCGAGTAGATCGCGGTCGCGGTGGCCGCGCTGAGGTGCAGGCCGCCCGGTGCCACCAGGTACAGCGGGAGCAGGGCCTTCATGCCGTAGTAGGAGAACCGCTCCCACATCTCGGTCATGAAGAGAGTGGCCAGTCCGCGGGGGTGGCCGAAGAAGGTCTTCTCGGAACCGGGGGTGCCCGGGCGGACCGAGTCCTTCGTCAGGCTGGACGCCATGGTCGTTCCTTGCTGGTCGGGACGCGCGCATGCGTGAGCGGACGCGCGCCCGGTGGGGGGCGGCCGGCACCGGCGGGTCGTGGCCCGTCCACCCCACGCCCACGGGGAGCCCGCTCCGGATCGCGGAGCGGTGGACGGCGACCACCGGGATCCACGCCCCTGCGCGTGTCACGCGGTCGGGGCCCGGCCGTAGGTCATTCCTTTCAAGGCCGGAGGGGACTGCCCGCACCGGCCCGCACACAAAAGAGACCCTCGGCGTCAAGCGAGCCGAAGGCCGCCCCGGTGCTACAGGCGTTGTTTCACCATACGTCAGCACAGTGCCGGATATGGAAGGACTTGAGACGCGGATCACAGGCGATCAAGGAACCGCGCTCATGGTTTTGAAGGCGGAACCATCCTGCCATCCATCGACCATAGGTCTGTACCACTAGGGGCGGCGCTGGCCGGGACCTCGATGTCCGACTTGTCCCTCGGTAAGAAACGGGGCCGTCGATCACACTTCGGGCGCTGGCCCCCGCGGACTACCATCAGCTCATGACCCGTGTACTGCTCGCCGAGGACGATGCGTCCATCTCGGAGCCGCTGGCCCGCGCCCTGCGCCGGGAAGGGTACGAGGTCGAGGTGCGTGAGGACGGACCGACCGCGCTCGACGCCGGGATGCAGGGCGGCATCGACCTGGTCGTGCTGGACCTGGGCCTGCCCGGCATGGACGGTCTGGAGGTGGCGCGCCGGCTGCGCGCCGAGGGCCACACCGTGCCCATCCTGATCCTGACCGCGCGCGCCGACGAGGTGGACACCGTCGTCGGGCTGGACGCGGGCGCCGACGACTACGTCACCAAGCCCTTCCGCCTCGCCGAACTGCTCGCCCGGGTCCGGGCCCTGCTGCGGCGCGGCTCCGCCGAGCCCGCGCAGCCGCCGGCCACCCACGGGGTGCGGATCGACGTCGAGTCGCACCGGGCGTGGATGGGCGAGGAGGAACTCCAGCTCACGGCGAAGGAGTTCGACCTGCTGCGGGTGCTGGTGCGGGACGCGGGCCGGGTCGTCACCCGCGACCAGCTCATGCGCGAGGTGTGGGACACCACCTGGTGGTCCTCCACCAAGACGCTGGACATGCACATCTCCTGGCTGCGCAAGAAGCTCGGGGACGACGCGGCCAACCCGCGGTACATCGCCACCGTGCGGGGTGTGGGCTTCCGGTTCGAGAAGAGCTGACCGGACCCGCGCTTCGAGAGCCGGGCCGGGTCCCGCCCCGGTTCGCCGACCCACCGCTGCGGAGAGCACCGTGCGCCGTCGTCTCATCCAGTCCACCCTCGCCGTCGTCCTCGTCGTCATCGCCGTGTTCGGGGTCTCGCTCGTGATCGTGGAGACCCGCACGATCAGCAACAGCGCCCAGGAGCGGGTGGACTCCGAGGCGCTGCGGCTGGCCAGCATCGTGGACAGCAGACTGGTGGGGGCGGAGGACGTCACCTCCGAGATACTGCGCGACCAGGTCGCGCAGGACCGGTACGCCGTGGTCCGCATCCCCGGGCGGGCGCCCATCGAGGTCGGCAGCAAGCCCGGCGGCGACGTCATCGAGTCCACGGCCAAGGGCGAGGAGGGCGAGAGCGTCCTGGTCCAGGAGCCGCGCTCCACGGTCACCCGGGAGGTCGGCCGGACCCTGCTGATCATCGCGCTGGTGGCGCTGCTCGCGGTGATCGCGGCGGTGCTGCTCGCCATCCGGCAGGCCAACCGGCTCGCGTCCCCGCTGACCGACCTCGCGGAGACCGCCGAACGCCTCGGCTCCGGCGACCCGCGCCCCCGCCACAAGCGCTACGGCGTCCCCGAGCTGGACCGGGTCGCCGACGTCCTGGACTCCTCGGCCGAGCGGATCGCCCGGATGCTCACCGCCGAACGCCGGCTCGCCGCCGACGCCTCCCACCAGCTCCGCACCCCGCTCACCGCGCTGTCGATGCGGCTGGAGGAGATCACCCTCACCGACGACCCGGACACGGTGAAGGACGAGGCGACGATCGCGCTCACCCAGGTCGAGCGGCTCACGGACGTCGTGGAACGCCTGCTGACCAACTCCCGCGACCCGCGCACCGGCTCCGCGGTCACCTTCGACCTCGACGAGGTCATCCAGCAGCAGCTCGCCGAGTGGCGCCCCGCCTACCGCGGGGTGGGCCGGGCCATCGTCAGCTCCGGCAAACGGCATCTGCGGGCGGTCGGCACCCCGGGCGCGGTCGCCCAGGTGCTGGCCGCGCTCATCGAGAACTCCCTGATGCACGGCGGCGGCACGGTCGCCCTGCGCACCCGCGTCACCGGCAACCAGGCCGTGATCGAGGTCACCGACGAGGGCCCCGGCATCCCCACCGAACTGGGCGCCCGCATCTTCGAGCGCGCCATCAGCGGCCGCAACTCGACAGGCATCGGCCTCGCCGTCGCCCGCGACCTGGCGGAAGCCGACGGCGGCCGCCTGGAAATGCTCCAGGTCCACCCCCCGGTCTTCGGCCTCTTCCTCTCCCGCACGGCCCCTTCGAAAAAGTCCCCGGAGAACGGCGAGACGACGGTGAGGTGAGGGGGCGTTGCGGGCTCGACCCAGGGCTTCGACGCGGCCTGCCTGCGCGCTCGGCCCCCGGCGAGGGCTGGGCCCGGTCTCGGCCCCGGGCTCCGACACGGCCTGCCTGCTCGCTCGGCCCCCGGCCAGGACTGGGCCCGGCCCCGGCCACGCGCTCGGCCTCGCCCTCACCTCCGAGCCCGGCCTCGCCGTCAGCCTCGGCGGGCCAGGAATCGGCCTCGGTCCCGGCATTTGCCCAGGACTCGGCTTCTGGCTCGGCTCCGGACTCCGGTTGGGCCCCAGCCCCGGGCCCGCCCCGGCTCTCGCCCTGGACTCCGGGCTCCGCCCCGGCCTGGGGCTCGGCCTCGTCCTTTCGACGCGGGCCCGGACACTCGACGCGGCCTCGGACACAGCACCGCCCCCGGCCCCAGACCTGGTCCCGGGCTCGTGCTCAGGCCCGCTGGCGGGCCTTCGGCTTGCGGGGCTGTTGGCGGGTTACGCGGGAGCTCTCGGCCACGAGGATGGATTCCGCGCGGGCCACCGTCTCCTTCGCGGGGAGGGTGCGGAAGACCCAGGTGCGGTAGGACCAGAAGCGGAACAGGGTGGCGACGCCGATGCCGAGGAACTTGAAGATGTTGCTCTGGAGCGGGGTGTCCCAGCCGAAGCCGTACGTCGCCGTGAACAGCAGGCCGTTCTCGATGACCAGGCCGACCACGCTGAACAGCAGGAACAGGGTCAGTTCCCGGGTCCGGCCGCTCTTGTCGCGGTCACGGTAGGTGAAGTACCGGAACCCGATGTAGTTGAAGATGATGGCCACGACCGTCGCGATGACGCTCGCGCGGACCACCGGCAGGTCCGTGACCTGACGGACGAGGTTGAAGACGCCCAGATTGACCAGAAGCCCCGCGCCACCCACGGCACCGAACTTCGCCAGCTCGCGGAAAAGGCGCCGCAACCTGGACGAATGCACCGACGACTGCCCCGAGGAACCATGTGCCATGGTCGTACAGGCCCCCGTCCGGGTTCGGTTTCGTCAACCCAGCCATGCTAACCACGACCCCCGCCGGTTTCCTGTGGTCGGACTCACGGGTCGGGCCACGAGAGGGCGAGAACCCGGGAAACGCCCGGTGTGAGCGCGGAAAGCGGACGGTAAGAGACCCGCGACGGCCGGCCGGAACGGCACGGGATCCGGCCGCACCGGCGCGGCCGATACCCTGGGGGCGTGACGTTCCCGGTAGTCGGCATGGTCGGCGGGGGTCAGCTCGCTCGTATGACACACGAGGCGGGCATCCCGCTCGGCATCAGGTTCAAGCTCCTCAGTGACACCCCGCAGGATTCCGCGGCGCAGGTGGTGAGCGAGGTCGTCGTCGGCGACTATCGCGACCTCGACACGCTCCGTGACTTCGCGCGGGGCTGCGATGTGATCACCTTCGATCACGAACACGTACCCACCGAACATCTCCGGGCCCTGGAGGCGGACGGCATCCCCGTCCGCCCCGGCCCGGACGCGCTCGTGCACGCCCAGGACAAGGGCGTGATGCGGGCCCGGCTCGACGCGATCGGCGTGCCCTGCCCACGGCACCGCATCGTCGCCGACCCGGCCGACGTGGCCGCCTTCGCGGCCGAGGGCGAGGGCTTCCCCGTCGTCCTCAAGACGGTCCGCGGCGGCTACGACGGCAAGGGCGTCTGGGTCGTCGACTCGGCCGAGGAGGCCGCGGAGCCGTTCCGCGCCGGCGTCCCCGTGCTCGCCGAGGAGAAGGTCGACTACGTCCGGGAGCTGGCCGCCAACGTCGTCCGCTCCCCGCACGGCCAGGCCGTCGCCTACCCGGTCGTCGAGTCCCGGCAGGTCGCCGGCGTCTGCGACACCGTGATCGCGCCCGCCCCCGACCTCGACGAGGCGCTCGCGCTGAAGGCCGAGGAGATGGCGCTCACGATCGCCAAGGAACTCGGCGTCGTCGGCCATCTCGCCGTCGAGCTGTTCCAGACCCGCGACGGCCGCATCCTCGTCAACGAACTGGCGATGCGCCCCCACAACTCGGGCCACTGGACCCAGGACGGCGCGATCACCAGCCAGTTCGCCAACCACGTCCGCGCGGTCCTCGACCTCCCGCTCGGCGATCCGCGCCCGCGCGCCCCCTGGACCGTAATGGTCAACGTCCTGGGCGGCGACTACCCGGACATGTACTCCGCGTATCTGCACTGCATGGCGCGCGACCCCCAGCTCAAGATCCACATGTACGGCAAGGACGTGAAGCCCGGCCGCAAGGTCGGACATGTCAACACCTACGGCGACGACCTCGACGACGTGCTGGAGCGCGCCCGTCACGCAGCCGGCTACCTGAGAGGCACGATCACCGAATGAGCCCCGTTGTTGGCATCGTCATGGGGTCGGACTCCGACTGGCCCGTGATGGAGGCCGCCGCCCAGGCCCTGGACGAGTTCGAGATCGCGTACGAGGTCGACGTCGTCTCCGCGCACCGCATGCCCCGCGAGATGATCGCGTACGGCGAGCAGGCGGCCGAGCGCGGCCTCAAGGTGATCATCGCCGGCGCCGGCGGCGCGGCCCATCTGCCCGGCATGCTCGCCTCGGTGACCCCGCTGCCGGTGATCGGCGTCCCGGTCCCGCTGAAGTACCTCGACGGCATGGACAGCCTGCTGTCGATCGTGCAGATGCCGGCCGGTGTCCCCGTCGCCACCGTCTCCGTCGCCGGCGCCCGCAACGCGGGCCTGCTCGCCGCCCGCATCCTCGCCTCCCACGACGAGGAACTGCTCGGCCGGATGCGCGAGTTCCAGCAGGAGCTGAACGACCAGGCCACCGAGAAGGGCAAGCGACTGCGGGCCAAGGCCGAGAACGCCGGCAGCGGCTTCGGCTTCGGGAAGTGACGCGGATGACCTCGCTGGACCGGGCCAGGGAACTGCTCGCCGAGTTCCCCGTGGCCGACGGGCACAACGACCTGCCCTGGGCCCTGCGCGAGCAGGTCCGCTACGACCTCGACGCCCGGGACATCGCCACCTCCCAGGCCGCCCACCTGCACACCGACATCCCCCGGCTGCGGGCCGGCGGCGTCGGCGCCCAGTACTGGTCGGTGTACGTGCGCGCGGACCTGCCCGACCCGGTCCCGGCGACGCTGGAGCAGATCGACTGCGTACGCCGGCTCATCGACCGCCACCCGGCCGACCTGCGCGCCGCGCTGACCGCCGCCGACATGGAGACGGCGCGCGAGCAGGGCCGTATCGCCTCGCTGATGGGCGCCGAGGGCGGGCACTCCATCGCCAACTCGCTCGGCACCCTGCGTGGCCTGTACGAGCTGGGCGTGCGGTACATGACGCTCACCCACAACGACAACGTGGACTGGGCGGACTCCGCGACGGACGAGCCCGGCGTGGGCGGTCTGTCGGCGTTCGGCCGCGAGGTCGTCCGCGAGATGAACCGGCTCGGCATGCTGGTGGACCTCTCGCACGTCGCGGCGACGACCATGCGGGACGCGCTGGACGCCTCCTCGGCGCCGGTGATCTTCTCCCACTCCTCGGCCCGCGCCGTCTGCGACCACCCGCGCAACGTCCCCGACGACGTCCTGGAGCGGCTGCCCGCCAACGGCGGCATGGCGATGGTCACCTTCGTGCCCAAGTTCGTGCTCCAGGCGGCCGTCGAGTGGACCGCGGCGGCCGGCGAGAACCTGCGCGCGCACGGCTTCTTCGACCTGGACACCACCGCCGAGGCGATGAAGGTCCACCGGGCCTTCGAGGAGGCCAACCCGCGCCCGGTCGCCACCGTCGCGACGGTCGCCGATCATCTGGACCACATGCGCGAGGCCGCCGGCATCGACCACCTCGGCATCGGCGGCGACTACGACGGGACGGCCTTCACCCCCGACGGCCTGAACGACGTCTCCGGCTACCCCAACCTGATCGCCGAACTCCTCGACCGCGGCTGGTCCACCGCCGACCTCGCCAAGCTGACCTGGAAGAACGCGGTCCGCGTCCTGGGCGCCGCGGAGGACGTCTCCCGCGCCCTTCAGACCACCCGCGGCCCGTCCCACGCGACGATCGAGTCGCTGGACGGCTGAGTCCGGTAGGGCTCCAGGAGGGTTGCACACGACCATGAGCGTTCTCATGTCCGCCGACGACCACGAGTCCTGGCAGGAGACCAGCTACCTGCTGCGCTCTCCTGCCAACGCCCGCCGTCTCATGGAGGCGGTCGCGCGCGACAAGGAGGGTTCCGCCGCGGTCCCCACGACGTCGGCGGAACCGCGCGCCCTGTCGGGTGACGAGTGACGAGTGACGACACGAACGTGAAGATCCTCAAGGCCCGGTACCACTACCGCGACTGACAGCCGCCCCGTCCCCTCAGGGCTGCTCGATCCGGCACAGGCAGAACGGGTGGCCCGCCAGGTCGGCGTACACCACGAAGTCCTTCTTCTCGCGGTTCTCCAGGTCCAGGGGGCGGGCGCCCAGCTCCCGTACCCGTTCCTCGGCCGCGTCCACCTCCGCCCAGGTGGTGCCCGCGTCCAGGTCGAGGTGGAACTGCTGCGGGTTGCGGTCGGCGCGGGGCCACTCGGGCGGGGTGTAGCCCTCGACCCGCTGGAACGCGAGGCGGGGGCCGCCGGGGATCCGCAGGACGTACCAGGAGTCCCCGCCGCCCTCCTCCGCCTCCGGTGTCCCGCCCAGGAACGCCGCGTAGAAGGCGGCGAGCGCGCCCGGATCGGGGCAGTCGAGCACCACGGAACGGAAACGGACTACGGGCGGCATGGGGCCCTCCTCGGCCGGTGGACGCGCGACCGCCGGATCAGCAGGCGCACAGACAGAACGGGTGCCCGGCCGGGTCCGCGTACACACGCCAGCTCCGCGAGCGGTCGTCCGTGTCGAGCGGCTTGGCCCCCAGCGCCAGGACCGACTGCTCCGCCGCGTCCAGGTCCTCGACGGTCAGGTCGAGATGGAACTGCTGGGACTGCTCGGGCGCCGGCCACGCGGGCGGGACGAACCCGGGGGCGGCCTGGAAGGCGAGCGTCCGCCCGTCCGGCACCTTGAGGTCCACCCACTCCTCGTCGCCCTCGACGGTGCCGCCCAGCACCTCGGCGTAGAAACCGGCGAGCGCGCGCGGGTCGGGGCAGTCCAGGACGACGGCACCCAGCTTGGCGACAGTCATGACTCCTCCTCGATACGGGGATACGGGGATACGGGGACACTGGGGTTACCTGCTGAGACGGGTAACCGGTAACCGTTACCCCATGCTCCCGTAGTGGCGGTAACCTCGCAAGGGGATTGCCGGACCGGGAGGTAGCGTGCGGCCATGAGCGAGAGAGCGCCCGCGCCGGGAGGGCTGGCCCTGGTCGAGTCCCTGGTCAACACCCTGGACCTGGAGTCGGGCGCCGACGCCCTCGACACCGCGGAAGGGCGGGCGCGGCTCGGCCTCGCCGACGACGAACTCCCCGCCGCCCGCGCCCTGCGCGAGTCCCTGCGCGCCACCCTGCTGGCCCACGCCGGCCACCCGCCGCACCGCGCCGTGACTCCGCTCGGCGACCTGCTCGCGGCCGCCCCGCTCCGCGTGACGGTCGACGCGCACGACGGCTCGGCCCGGCTCGCCCCCACCGACCCGGACCCGCTGCTCTCCCGAGTCGCCGCCGCCGTCGCGGAGGCGCTGGTCGCGGGCACCTGGGACCGGCTCAAGGCGTGCGAGGCGCCCACCTGCCACTGGGCGTACTACGACCGCAGCCCGGCCGGACGCGGCCGCTGGTGCTCGATGCAGGTGTGCGGAGCGCGCGCCAAGATGCGCCGCTACCGGGCCCGGGAAGCGTGATCCACAAGACGTTCTTACGCCATGTACCGGCCACGTGCGGCAGAATGCACGCAGACGCCGGTTCGGCCGACTGAGCCTCGGCCGAACCGGCGTCGTCCGTACGGCACGCGTACGCCGCAGGAATGCGTCAGGCGGTCGGGCGTCCCATCGCCCGGTACGTCCAGCCCGCGGCCCGCCACAGCGCCGGGTCCAGCGCGTTGCGCCCGTCGAGAATCAGCCGCACCGACGCGACCTCCCCGAGCGCCACCGGGTCCAGCTCCCGGAACTCCCGCCACTCGGTCAGATGCAGGACGACATCGGCGCCCCGGACGGCGTCCAGCGCGGTGTCGGCGTACCCGAGGGTCGGGAAGACCCGGCGGGCGTTCTCCATGCCCTTCGGGTCGTAGACGGTCACCTGGCCGCCCTGGAGGTGTATCTGCCCGGCCACGTTCAGCGCGGGCGAGTCGCGCACGTCGTCGGAGTCCGGCTTGAAGGTGGCGCCGAGCACCGCGACCCGCCGGCCCAGGAACGAACCGCCGCCCAGCGCCTCGCGGGCCAGCTCCACCATCTGCCCGCGCTGGCGCATGTTGATCGAGTCGATCTCGCGCAGGAAGGTCAGCGCCTGGTCGGCGCCCAGCTCACCGGCGCGCGCCATGAACGCCCGGATGTCCTTGGGCAGACAGCCGCCGCCGAAGCCGATCCCGGCCCGCAGGAACTTCTTGCCGATCCGGTCGTCGTACCCGATGGCCTCGGCGAGCTTGGCCACATCGCCGTCCGCGGCCTCGCACACCTCGGCCATCGCGTTGATGAAGGAGATCTTGGTGGCCAGGAAGGAGTTCGCGGCGGTCTTCACCAGCTCCGCCGTCGGGAAGTCGGTGACGACGAACGGCGACCCCTCCGCGACCGGCGTGGCGTACACCGCGCGCAGCAGCTTCTCGGCGCGCTCGCTGCGCACGCCGACGACGATCCGGTCCGGGTGCAGGGTGTCGTCGACGGCGAAGCCCTCGCGCAGGAACTCCGGGTTCCAGGCCAGCTCGGCCGCCGCGCCCGCCGGGGCCAGCTCGGCGATCGTCGCCGCCAGCCGGTCGGCGGAACCCACCGGCACGGTCGACTTGCCGACGACCAGCGCGGGCCGGGACAGATGCGGGGCCAGTGAGCCGATCGCGGACTCGACGTACGACATGTCGCAGGCGTACTCGCCGTGCTTCTGCGGTGTGTTCACGCAGACGAAGTGCACATCGCCGAACGCGCCGACCTCGGCCCAGTCCTGGGTGAAGCGCAGCCGTCCGGTGGAGCCCTCGATCCCGGCGACATGCCGGCGCAGCAGCTCTTCGAGCCCCGGCTCGTACATCGGGGTCTCGCCGCGCTCCAGTTTCTCGATCTTCTCCTTGACGACGTCCAGGGCGAGCACCTCGAAGCCCAGCTCGGCCATGGCCGCGGCGTGGGTGGCGCCGAGATAGCCGGTGCCGATCACGGTGATCTTGAGGCTCATGGATGCTCCAGGAAGAAAAGCCGGGGATGCGCGCTGCCTGAGCATAGTCGGGCGGGGACGGCCCTCTCACCGGGCGGTTTCCCGGGCCCGGACCGCGCCTCGTTCCGCCTTGTTGCCCACCTCACGTGCCACGGGCACGGGCGGAGCCTTAAAATTTGAGTTACTTAACGGTAATTAGCGTGATCACCCCAGCGTTCATGGAGCGTGAGAGACCTTGGCCGGATCGGCTGACTTCGACCTGTACCGCCCGTCCGAGGAGCACGACATGCTCCGCGACGCCATCCGCTCACTGGCCGAGGCGAAGATCGCGCCGTACGCCGCCGCGGTGGACGAGGAGGCCCGCTTCCCCCAGGAGGCGCTGGACGCCCTCGTGGCGAGCGACCTGCACGCCGTGCACGTACCCGAGACGTACGGCGGCGCGGGCGCGGACGCCCTCGCCACGGTGATCGTCATCGAGGAGGTGGCCCGCGCCTGCGTGTCCTCCTCGCTGATCCCCGCGGTGAACAAGCTGGGCTCGCTCCCGGTGATCCTCTCCGGCTCCGAGGAGCTGAAGAAGAAGTACCTCGGCCCGCTGGCCAAGGGCGACGCGATGTTCTCGTACTGCCTCTCCGAGCCCGACGCGGGCTCCGACGCGGCCGGTATGAAGACCAAGGCGGTCCGCGACGGCGACCACTGGATCCTCAACGGCGTGAAGCGCTGGATCACCAACGCGGGCGTCTCCGAGTACTACACGGTGATGGCCGTCACCGACCCCACCAAGCGCTCCAAGGGCATCTCCGCCTTCGTCGTCGAGAAGTCCGACCCGGGCGTCTCCTTCGGCGCCCCGGAGAAGAAGCTCGGTATCAAGGGCTCCCCGACCCGCGAGGTCTACTTCGACAACGTCCGCATCCCCGCCGACCGCATGATCGGCGAGGAGGGCACCGGCTTCGCCACCGCGATGGCCACCCTGGACCACACCCGCATCACCATCGCCGCCCAGGCCCTCGGTGTCGCCCAGGGCGCCTTCGACTACGCCAAGGGCTACGTCCAGGAGCGCAAGCAGTTCGGCAAGCCGATCGCCGACTTCCAGGGCATCCAGTTCATGCTGGCCGACATGGCCATGAAGATCGAGGCCGCCCGCCAGCTCACCTACGCGGCCGCCGCCAAGTCCGAGCGCGGCGACAGCGACCTCACCTTCCAGGGCGCGGCCGCCAAGTGCTTCGCCTCGGACGTCGCGATGGAGGTCACCACCGACGCCGTCCAGCTCCTCGGCGGCTACGGCTACACCCGCGACTACCCGGTGGAGCGCATGATGCGCGACGCGAAGATCACACAGATTTATGAAGGAACGAACCAGGTCCAGCGCATCGTGATGGCAAGGAACCTTCCCTAGTAGGGTTTTCGCAGGTCAGAGCTGTTTGGAAGGGTCGTTCTGGGCGCCATGCCGGGGATTTCCGGGTAGATGGCGGACCGAGGGCGGTCGCTGACCTGTACAAACAACACAGCCCCCGGCGCGACGCCGGGGGCTGTCGTCATACGGATCAGGCGACCTCTGATGCCTCCGTCGGATCGTCGGCACCAGGGGTCAACATTGTTGCGATGGCGTCCCGGCCGCGCTGCTCGGACCCTTCGAAGATGTAGTGGTAGTGCTCCCGCAGCACGTCCGTACTGCTGTGGCCCATCCAGTCGGCCACGTCGTTCTCGGGGACGCCGGCATACAGCAGTCGTGACCCGTAGTAGTGCCGGAGTGAGTGCGTCTTGCAGTAGTTCACCTGCCCCTTGCCCAGAGCCTCCATCCAGATCTTCGGGTAGAAGTAGGACGCGTAGAGATAGCCGGTCCGCGTCACGTTGGGGAAGAGGAGACGCTCCGGCCCCCATGCGCCGTGGTTCTTGATGTGCCGTCGAAGCTCAATCGCGACGTTCGGTGGAAGGGGGACCGTACGACCTGGCTCGTCCTTTTCACGAGCCTTGATGTGCCGACGTTGGATCGCGCTGTTCTTCCCCGACTCGGTGTCTCCGTCCTCCGCGATCTGGAAGTCCACACGAAGTGTCGCGGCCTTGAAGTCGACCTGATCGCGGGACACCGCCATGGCCTCACCCACCCGCAGGCCGCACCCTGCCATGAGCCATAGCATTGCGCGGTATCGCGCAGGAGCGGCGTTCAGCATCGCCAGAACTTCCCGCGTCGTGAGCCGCCTTGCGGTGTTCTTCTGCTCCCGGATCTCCTTGGTACGGCTGCCCGCGCCCTTGACCTGCTTGCACGGGTTCCGGCCGACGATCTCGTTGACGACAGCCCAGTCCATCATCCCGGAGAAGAACGAGAACCGCTGACGCCGTGTGCGGGCGGACAGCCTTCGGTCATGCTCCATCCACAAGAGCCATTGCTCAACATCAGCGCTTCTCAAGGACACGATGGAGCGTGCTTTGAAGAACGGCTGAATGGTCGTCTTGAGGATGGACCGGTATTGCTTCCTTGTACTGTTCTCCAACTTTCTTTGATTCGTCCACTGCTCCCACACGTGCGTCACGGGTTGCTTGCCGTGCGGGTCGTACCAAGACGTCGCCCTTGTCACTGGCGGCCCCCTCCTGCTGCCGGCGACGCACGGGCCCGCCCCGCCGTCGCGCCGGTCACTCTCCGGCGTTCTCAAGTGTGCGCACTGGCCACCCTGTGTTGTCAACCCAGGGTGGGACCCCCTGGGTGTGTTAACTTGGGTGATATGGAAGCGGATGGCAGTGGGTTCGAGATCACTCAGCGGCAGGGCGCCTGGGTGGTCCGTATGTGGTGGCCCGTGGGGCCGGTCAACGGCGGGCCGCAGCGGATCATCATCGAGTCGGGCGAAGACGCCCCTGCTCGTGAGGTGGCTCGGGGTATCTCGACCACTGTCCTGCGCAGGCTCGATGTGGCCGCAGCCCTGGAGTTGGCCAGGCAGGCTCCCGAAGCCCGGCGAACGTTGGAGGAAGCGGCGGGGAAGCTGAATGGGATGGGAGAGGCGGCGGGGCTCGCCCTAGAAGGCGAAGGCGTCTCAGACCGGTACTTGGCCCTGCTTGTTGCCACGTATACCGCCATGGCGGATTCTGGAACTCCCGCGCCCATTCCTTGGCTGGCACGGCTCATCGGCCGCCGACCTGAGACGGTGAAGGATCACCTGAAACGGGCCAGAAGGGACGGTTTCTTGACCACGGTTGCTGGTAAGGCGGGTGGAGAGTTGACGGGCAAGGCCAGAACGGCACTTGCGGAATTGGCCGAAGCAGGCAGTCAAGGTGACTGAACCGCATTTCTCTTTATGCTGGTTTCGGTTGTTTGACCGGCTGTTGCTGGTGGCCGCGGCACGTTCTCAACAAGGGTCAGTGCTCGTACCCCTCCGCCAACCGCCGCTCCCGGAGTTCCCGGATCGCCCGGCGGCGGGCCAGGCGGTGGGTGCGGCGGATCTGGGCCTCCTGGTAGCGGCGTTCGTCGCGTTCCGTCTCCGGGAGGACCGGGGGGACCGTGCGCGGCTTGCCGTCGGCGTCCACGGCCGCGAAGACCAGGTAGGCCGAGCCGACCTGGGTGGGCGGCGCCGATTCGTTCCAGCGTTCGGCGAGGACCCGGACGCCGACCTCCATCGAGGTCCGGCCGGTCCAGTTGACCTGGGCCTTCACATGGACGAGATCGCCGACGCGGACCGGTTCGAGGAAGGCCATCTCGTCCATGGACGCGGTGACGGCGGGACCGCCGGAGTGCCGTCCGGCCACGGCGCCCGCCGCGTCGTCGACGAGTTTCATGATCACACCGCCGTGCACCGTGCCCAGGAGGTTGGTGTCGTTGTGGGTCATGATGTGGCTGAGCGTGGTGCGGGACGCGGACGTGGGCTTGCCCGGGATGTCCGGGGTGTCCGAGTCCGCTGCGGTGACCTGGTCTGTCATGTCCTCCACCTTATGCCGAGGGGGACAAGCCGGAACTTTGTGTCAGCTTGGCAACAGCGGGGCTGTGATTTTCCGACGCCCCTATGGGGGACACAGCCGCTGCCTGCACACTGGTCCGCATGAACGATTGGCCCGAGGGATGGTCCGACAGCGACCGCGGCTCCCGGTACGGAAACGGCAGCGCCGCCGCACAGCCCGAGAGCGCGCGCGTCATGCGGCAGGTCCGGCGCGGCCCCGCCGCCCCGCCGCACGGCGCCGGCGTTCCCCAGCAGCCGTCGTACGTCAACGGCCAGGGGTACGGCGACTACACCGACGCCCGGCAGACCGGCTACGACAGCGGCTACAACACGGGCCAGGTCTACGGCGGTCCCGGCGGCCCGGGCGGCCCCGGCCCGGAGGACCCCTACGGCTCCGCCCCGCGCCCCGCGCCGAACTGGCGGCGGCGCATCAAGTGGACCGCGATCACCGTCGTGAGCGTCCTCGTCGTGACGACCGTGGGCACCTACTTCTGGGCCGACGGCAAGCTCAAGCGCGAGGTCGACCTCTCCAAGGTCATCGACCGTCCCGAGGCCGGCGAGGGCACCAACTTCCTCATCGTCGGCTCCGACAGCCGTGAGGGCATGTCCGCCGAGGACAAGAAGAAGCTGCACACCGGCTCCGCCGAGGGCAAGCGCACCGACTCGATGATGATCCTGCACACCGGGTCCAACGGCGACACCCTCATCTCGCTGCCCCGCGACTCGGACGTGGAGATACCGTCCTTCGTCGGCTCCGAGTCCGGCAAGACGTACAAGGGCACCGGCCGGCACACCAAGCTGAACGCCGCCTACGCCGAGGACGGCCCCGAACTCCTCGTGCGCACCGTCGAGTTCAACACCGGCCTGCACATCGACCACTACGTCGAGATCGGCTTCGCCGGCTTCGCGAACATCGTGGACGCCGTCGGCGGCGTCGAGATGGACATCCCGCAGGACATCAAGGACACCAAGTCCGGCGCCGACTTCAAGAAGGGCAAGCAGACCCTGGACGGCCAGGAGGCCCTCGCCTTCGTCCGCACCCGGTACGCGCTCGCCGGCTCCGACCTGGACCGCACCAAGAACCAGCAGAAGTTCCTCGCCGCCCTCGCCAACCAGGTGGCCACCCCGGGCACGGTCCTCAACCCGTTCAAGCTCTACCCGACCATGAGCGCGGGCCTGGACACCCTGATCGTCGACAAGGACATGGGCCTGTACGACCTGGGCTCGATGTTCTTCGCGATGAAGGGCGTCAACAGCGGCGACGGCAAGTCGATGAACATGCCGATCTCCGGTTCCACCGGCGGCAACCTCGTCTGGGACAAGGCGAAGGTGAAAAAGCTGGTCGAGCAGCTCAAGAACGACGAGAAGGTGACGGTCTCGGGTGGCTGACACCCCCGGCGCCAGACCGGCGCCCGCCATCGGACCGGTGCCCTCCACCGGACCGCCGTTCGACGCCGTCCTGTGCGACGTCGACAACGTGATACGGCACTTCGACTCCGCCCACCTGGAGGCGCTGGAGCGCGCCGCGGGCCTCGCGGAGGGCACGACCAAGAAGGTGGCGTTCTCCCCGGAGGTCGACGGACCGCTCCTGCTGGGCCGGATCACCGAGCAGGAGTGGGTGGCGGCCATCGCCGAGGGCCTCGCCGGACTCGTGGACGACGAGACGGGCTGGGCCCTGGGCACCGCCCTCCTGGAGTCGCCCTTCCACGCCGACGAGGCCGTGGTGACCCTGCTGCGCCGGGCCCGGGTCCGGGTGCCGGTGGTCCTCGTCTCCAACGCCACCCTCGGCCTGGAGCGCGACCTCGACGCCCTGGGCCTGTCCGAACTCGCCGACCACGTCGTCAGCAGCGCCCGTGTCCAGCTCGCCAAGCCCGACCCGCGCATCCTGCACCTCGCGGCGGCCAGGGCGGGCGCACGGCCCGAGCGGTGCCTGTTCGTGGACGACACCGAGGAGAACGTGGCGGCCGCGGCCGCGCTCGGCATGCGCGCCGTCCACTTCCGCGAAGCGGCCGACCTTGAGCGGGAGTTGGCGCCGCTCCTCGGCTGAGCCGGCCCCGGACGGCAGCACTCGGGGGCACCCGCGGGGGCGCCCCCGAGCGGTCGCGCGGCGGTGTCACATCGTGGCGCCCGCCATCGCGCGGCACATCTCGGCGCAGCGGCGACAGGAGTCGGCGCAGCGCATCATCTGCGGATCGTCCGGCATGGACATACACGCCTCGGCACACATGTCACAGGCCGTGGCGCACATCGCGCACATCTCGGCGGCGAGCGGCGAACGCCGCATCATCATGTCGGCGCACATCCGGGTCGTCTCGGAGCAGTCCATGAGCGCGCGCATGATCTGCATCTGGGCCTGGCCGCCCATGTTCATGCAGGCGCTCATGGTCTCCTCGCACACGCCGTGGCACGCCATGCACGCCTGGACGGCGTCCTGCATCTCCTGGGTCATGGTCGTCATGGATCCGGACTGGGTCATGGCTCCTCCTGCGGGGTGAGAGGCCGCCCGGGCGGGCCCCGGGCCCTGCCTGCCCTTCCGTCCTACGCCCGCCCGCCCCCGCCCGCCATCCGGAGACACGCCGCGCTCAGGGACAGCCCACCTCGTTGCCCCGTACCACCTCGGACTCCTTGCCCACCGGCTCCGGGCCGCGCACCGGACGGACCTCGTGGAACTCCGTGCCGGCGATCACCTTCAGGGTGGGGCCGAGCCCGGGGACGGCCTTCAGCTCGGCGCCGGGCAGCGCGGCGGCCAGGGAGCGCGCCGAGCGGTCCCAGCGGGGGTCGTAGGCGACGACCGTACGCCGTACGGTCCGGTCGGCGGCGTCGACGGGGCGGCGGGTGGTGCGGAAGCCGGTCGCCGCCAGGGCGGTGTCGACGCGGTGTCCGAGCCCCTTCTCCGAGGTGCCGTTCTCCACCTGCACGTTGATCTGCTGCGGGGCCACCGCCACCCGCGGCGCCGGTGCGGTGCGCGCCTTCGGCGCCGTCGCCAGCGGCTTGTCGTCGCGCAGCGCCCGGAAGAGCCGTTCCGACTTCTCCGGGT
Organism: Streptomyces sp. CAI-85; assembly: GCF_013363615.1. Lineage (NCBI taxonomy): Bacteria > Bacillati > Actinomycetota > Actinomycetes > Kitasatosporales > Streptomycetaceae > Streptomyces > Streptomyces sp. CAI-85. The sequence goes on from NZ_JAANNX010000034.1 coordinate 28,881, forward strand.
CCCACTTCAGCGTCGAGCCGATGCCCTTGACCGTGAAGCCCATCGTGCCGATGGGCACGGTCGTGAACTCGGAGGACGACGGCGAGAACGTCCGCATCGCCCGCCCCAGGTCCAGCAGCTCGTCGGTGCCGAAGCCGCGGTCGGCCCGCACCGAGCCCAGCACCGCCCGGGTCACGTCCCGGAACTTCAGCGGGTTCAGCAGGATCCCGGACGAGGTGGCCTGCGCCACCAGCGAGGCCAGGAACCGCTGCTGGCGCTTCATCCGGCCCAGGTCCGAGGAGGCGTCGGCATGCCGGGAGCGGACGTACTGGAGCGCCGCCCCGCCCCGCAGGGTGTGGGTGCCGGGCGCCAGGTCGAGGCCCGTGTACGTGTCCTTGAGCGGCTGGGCGGTGCAGATCTTCACACCGCCGACGACGTCCACCGTCTTCATGAAGCTCGCGAAGTCGACCTCCAGATAGTGGTCGATCTTCACGTGCGTCATGCTCTCCACCGTGCGCACGGTGAGCTGCGGACCGCCCTCCGCGTAGGCGGCGTTCAGCTTGATCGGATGACCGCGGTGCTCCTTGCCGGTGACCTGGTCGGTGTGCGGGGGCGTCTCGGCGTAGGAGTCGCGCGGCAGGCTGACCACGCTGGCCCGCTCCCGGTCCTCCGAGATGTGCACGATCATGATCGTGTCGGTGCAGTTGCAGGGCGCCCCGCCGAGCCGGAAGCGGCGCCGCTCGGTGTCGTCGATCTTGTCGCGGCCGTCGGTGCCGACCAGCAGCACGTTCATGCCGTGACCCGCGCGGGGACGGTTCTTCATGTCCTTGAAGGGGTCCACCCGGGCGATGTCCGCGTCGAGGCTGGTGACCACCGAGTGACCGATGCCGGCCGAGGCGAGGACGACGACGGACAGCGTGGTCGCCGCCCGCATGGCCCAGCGGGGCCGGCGTCTGCGGACGGGGCGCACCGGGGGGCGCGGCGGACGGCGCCGGGACCGGGGCGGCGGTGTGGCGGGCATGGGGACACCTCCGGGCGACGGCCTGGGCGGGGGGAGCCGTGAGTACCGTAGGCCCGTACGATCTGTCGCCCGGGGCAGCGCACCCGGCGGGGCGCACCGCTGTCCCCCGTTCGCGGTAACGTGAGCCCCCTATGAACGCCAAGTCCGACGTGCAGCTCCCCGCCGTGTCCGTCATCATGCCCGTCCTCAACGAGGAACGGCATCTGCGCGGAGCCGTCCAAGCGATCCTCGCGCAGGAGTACGCCGGCGAGATGGAGGTCGTGATCGCCCTCGGTCCGTCCACGGACCGTACGGACGAGATCGCGGCCCAGCTCGTCGCCGAGACCGCGTCGAGCGAGAACAAGCGGGTGCACACGGTCCCCAATCCGACCGGCCGCACCCCCGCCGCCCTCAACGCCGCGATCAAGGCGTCCCGCCATCCGGTCGTCGTCCGCGTCGACGGGCACGGCATGCTCTCGCCCGACTACATCACCACCGCCGTACGGCTCCTGGAGGAGACCGGCGCGCAGAACGTCGGCGGCATCATGCACGCCGAGGGTGAGAACGACTGGGAGCACGCGGTGGCCGCCGCGATGACCTCGAAGATCGGCGTCGGCAACGCCGCCTTCCACACCGGCGGCCAGGCCGGGCCCGCCGAGACGGTCTACCTCGGGGTGTTCCGGCGCGCGGCGCTGGAGCAGCAGGGCGGCTACAACGAGGAGTTCATCCGTGCCCAGGACTGGGAGCTGAACTTCCGGATCCGCGAGGCCGGCGGGCTGATCTGGTTCTCGCCGGAGCTGAAGGTGTCGTACCGGCCGCGGCCCAGCGTGAAGGCGCTCGCCAAGCAGTACAAGGACTACGGCCGCTGGCGGCACGTCGTCGCCCGCTACCACGAGGGCTCGATCAACCTGCGCTACCTGGCCCCGCCCACCGCGGTGTGCCTGATAGCGGCCGGGATCGTGGTGGGCGCGGCGCTCACCCCGCTCGGTTTCGTCGTCCCCGGCGGCTACCTCGCGGCGATCGCCGCCGGGTCGGTGCCGGCCGGCAAGGGGCTGCCGCTCAGGGCGCGGCTCCGGATCCCCGTCGCGCTGGCCACCATGCACATGTCGTGGGGGTTCGGCTTCCTCACCAGCCCCAGGTCGCTGGCGCGGAAGGTCATCGCCTCGCGGCGCCCCGCGGTCCTCAGCTCCTCCTGACGAAGCTCCCGCGAGGGAGCTTTCCTGAGAAAGCCCTCGCGGGGAAGCCCCGCCGGACCCGGTCTACCAGCTATAGGCCGGGTCCACGTGCATGCACTGGCTCTCGTCGGCGCCGTTCATCGCCTGCGCCGACTCGGGCGTGGTGTCGTCGTCCTCCTTCTTCTCCGGCGCCTTGTAGGTGTCGCCGGAGCGCCAGTCGGCGCCCACGAAGAGGGTGACGCCGGAGACGTCGGTGGACTTCTTCACCTGGTCCGCCGGGATGCCGAGGACCGTGGCGACGCGCAGCGCGTCGGCCTGGAGGTCGGTGCTCGGGTAGCGGATCACCGTGGTCTCCTCGGAGGTGGCCGCGGAGGTGTCCGCGAGGGCCCCCGTGAGCCCCTTGTCCTGGAGCAGCCCGGTGACCGCCGTCGCCCGGCCGCCGGCCGGGGCCAGCGTGTCGGTACGGGTGCCGTTGTGCACCTGCACCGCGATCTTCTCGTCGGCGGCGGCCACGTCGGTGACCGTCGGCGCGGGGCTCGCGGTGGGCTTCTTCTTGTCCTTGCCGTCCAGCGCGATGTCCTCGCGCACCAGCCGGAACAGCTTGTCGGCGTCCTCGGTGGGCACGACCCGGCCGGTGTCGTAGGTGTCGTACCGGTTGGGCATCGTCGTCATGGTGATGCGCTCGGTGGGCACCTTCTGAAGCTCGGTGGCCAGGTCGTACATCTTGGTGATGCTGCCCAGCCCGTCGTCCACGGTGATCGCCTTCGTGGCCGCCTCGGCCAGCTTGCGCAGCGAGTTCGGCTTGGTCAGCTTCGCCTCCGAGCGGAGCTGACGGACCATCGAGTTCATGTACATGTGCTGGGCCTTGGCCCGCGCGAGGTCGGTGTCGTCCTCGAAGCCGTAGCGGGTGCGCAGCCACTGGAGGGCCTGCTCGCCCTTGACGGCGGTGGTGCCCTCCTCCAGCTTCAGACCGGAGCCCTTGCCGGTGCTGGTGTGCGAGTGGACGTTGGCGTCCACGCACACCGGGACGCCGCCGATGGCGTCCGCCATCGACACCACCCCCGCGAAGTCGATCATCATGAAGTGGTCGATGTGGATGTCGGTGAGCTTCTCCCAGGTGGCGACCGTGCAGCCGGGGCCCCCGCGGCCCAGGGACTCGTTCGTCATGGCACGGTCGCTCGCCCCGTACACCTTCCCGGACTCGGGGTCGGTGCACTTGGGGATGGAGAGCAGGGTGTCGCGCGGCATGCTCACCACGGACATGTTGGTGCGGTCCGCGGAGACGTGCAGCAGCATCTGGACGTCGGCGAGCGGCGGGCCGTCGAAGGTGTCCCGGGCGCCGCCGAGCTTCTGGTTCTCGGTGGAGTCCCGGGCGTCCGAGCCGATCAGCAGGATGTTCAGCGCGGTCTGCCCGGCCGAGTTGGCCCGGGTCTGCGACGCGCGGTCCTTGGCGTCGCCGAGGTTGAGGTCGGCGCTCTTGATGTTGGCGTTGAGATGACGGTAGTAGAGGTATCCGGCGCCGGCCGTCCCGAGTATGACCAGCGCCAGCACGGACGCCGACCAGCGCAACGCGCGTCGACGGCGGCGTCTGCGGTCCGCGGGACGACGGCCGCCCGCGCCGCTGTCGCCGTCGCCGGTGCCGTCCTGGCCGCCGTCGCCGCTGCCCTTGCCGCCGTGCTCGCTCTGCGACGCGTCGCCGTCCCGCTGTGCCGGGAACGCCGTCTCCGCGTCCTCGGCCGCCGGTACCTCCGCGCGCACCCCGCTTCTCCCCGCCATACCCCTGCCCCTCCCCGCCGAACGCCTGACACGGGCCCGTCCCGCGTCCAGTCAGACGCACGACGGGCCCGAAGGGTTACCCCTGTTCGCCTACCCGGCTTTCACCGATCGGCGCCTACTTGGCGCACTGCACCTTGTCCGCCGTGGACTTCTGCACCGAGTCCGGCACCTTCGTCGCCGCCGTCAGCGGCACACCGGCGCCCTTGAAGTCCTTGCCCAGGGTCAACGTCATCGTCGGCAGTCCCTGCGCGTTCTGGACGCTCTCGCCCGGCTTCAGCGCGGTCCCCGGCAGGCCCATGATCTCGGCCAGCCTGCGGGCCTGGTCCGCCTGGTCGGGGTCGTACTCCAGCGTGGTCCTGCTGAGCGCCTCGGGCGCGTTGCCCGCGTTCTCGGACTTGGTGACGCCCTCGTCGATCTGGAGCCAGTTGAGGGTCTCCTGCGCGCTGCCGGCCGGGGCGCCGCCGTTCATCACCTGCACCCGGACCTCCGAGGCGGCGGACTTGGTCCCCTTCAGCCGGGCCGCTGCCGCCGCGGCCGCCGCGTCCTTGGACGCCTTGGCCTTCTGCTTCACCTCGGTGAAGGACACATCGTCCTTGATCATCTGGAAGACGGTGGGTGCCGTCGACTCGTTCAGGACGACGGTGGCCTTGACTTTCTCCGCCGGGTTGTCGACCACCGGCACCGTGGTGAAGGTCAGGTTCTTCACATTGAGCTTGCCCAGCTCCAGACCGAGGTCCTTGAGCTTGTCGATGCTGTCCAACTTCGAGTCGACGGTGAGCGCCTTGGTGCCCGCCTCCGCCAGCTTGATCATCTTGGTGGGGCTGGAGAGCGTGTCGTTCGACTTCAGCTTGCGCATCAGCGCGCTGAGGAACTGCTGCTGGATCTCGATACGGCTCAGGTCGCCGCCGAAGCCCACCGAATGCCGGGTGCGCACGAAGGCCAGCGCCTCCTCGCCCTCGATGGTGTGCGTGCCCTTGGACAGCTTCAGATGGGAGTCCGGGTCGTCGATGTCCTTGGCCAGACAGACCTCCACGCCGCCGACCGCCGAGGTCAGCGTCTTGACCGCGTTGAAGTCGGCCACCATGAAATTGTCGGCCTGGATCCCGGTCAGCTCGGTGACCGTGCGCACGGTGCAGCTCGGGGTGCGCTCCTCCTGGCCGAGGCTGGTGTTGAACCGGACACCCTGGGTGCCCTTGATCACCTTGGTGCTGCCGTCCTCCTGCGTGGTCGGGCAGTCCGGGACGTCCACGATCAGGTCGCGCGGGATGCTCAGCGCGGTCGCGTTCGTCCGGTCCTTGGAGACGTGCAGCAGGATCGTGGTGTCCGCGTGGCCGACGCTGTTGGCGTCGCCGTAGCCCTTGTTGCCGGAGCCGGTGCGCTTGTCGGTGCCGATCAGCAGGATGTTGATCGCCTTGTCCGTGCTGAAGCCGCCGGTGCTCGCGCCGTCGTCGGAGACGGACGTGATGTTGTCGTTGAGGTGCTGGAGATAGAGGTAGGCCGCGCCGGCCGTGCCCACCAGCAGGAAGGCCATCGTCCCGCCGGTCCACAGCAGGATCTTCCTCGCCCGCGACTTCTTCTTCACCGGACGGCGGCCGCGCCGGTTCGGCGGCTCCTCCGGCACACCGCGGCGGCGGCGCGGCGCCGGGACCCGGCCCGGTGCGTCGTCGTCGTAGTCGTCGGCGTCGGAGTCCGACTCCCGGTCGGGTGCCGTCGAACGGCCCCGTGCCGCGCCCGGCGGCGGACCGCCGGCCGGTGCTCCCGGTGCTCCTGCGCGGGAGGCGACCCTACGGGGTCCGGGGACCGCCGATTGCGGAGCGGAAGGAGTCAGTCGCAGTTCGTATTCGCCGGTTCTCGGGTTGAGCACCCACTGGTCTGCGGGGTCGATGTCGTCCGCCCGCCCACGGCCTTGCGCGTCCACGGTTGTCTGAATCCTCCGTCGGGGCCACGCGGCGCCTCTCCCCCTCAAAAGGCGCTCGGGTCGTCACGCTCAATCAGTCGGTTTCGCTGGGTCGCTCGGTGCACGGCGCCAGGACGGACCTCGCGGCCGGGTGCACCGGATCGCTCACACTATCCGGCCGGTTCGGCGTGGAGCGACGCCCGTGACACATTCCACGTCCCTACAACCGGGCAATCCGGCGCATTTCTTTGAACTGGAGTTCCCCATAGGGCACACCTTGACAACCGCTTTACCCGCAGCCGTCCTCGGCGGCGGTGTTCCCGCGGAACGTGGGGGCGGGGGGAGTGGGCGAAATCCCGGGCGAAACACCGGGTGGGAGCGCACGGACCCCGTACGGACCGTGGTCGCCCGACTCCGTAGGGATTGTTTTCATGGGAAGTTCCTGAGAAACCACGACGGGTGCGTCGGTGCGCAGCCGCTCGAAGAGTTTCTCCGCCTCGGGCTCCACCAGTTGGTCGCGATTGACGTTGTAGACGTACGACTCCCGCGGAACGGTCAGGAATTGCACGGCTTCGGTGGGAATGTCGCGCAGACCCCGCACCAGGTCGTAGAGCCCGCGCAGGCTCGCCAGGTCCGGGTCGGTGGTGAGGGAGGAGGTGGCCGCGTCCAGCACCGGGTACAGCTTCGCCGGGTTCAGCAGGACGTCGTTGCTCTGCACCTTGTTGACGAGCGCCCCGAGGAAGCGCTGCTGCCGGTCCATCCGGTCGGTGTCGCTGCCGTTGCCCAGCGACTTGCGCGCCCGCACGTACGCCAGCGCCTGCTCCCCGTCGAGCGTCACCCGGCCCGCGGGCAGCCGCAGCTTCGCCGCCTTGTCGACGACCGGTGCCGTCAGACACACCTGGACGCCGTCGACCGCGTCCACCATCTCCTTGAAGCCGCTGAAGTCGACCACCATGTGATGGTCGATCCGCACCCCGGTGAGCTGCTCCACCGTCCGGATCGTGCAGGCCGAACCGCCGGTCTCGAAGGCGTAGTTGAACATCGCGAACATCGGCTCGGTGCGGGTGCCGTCCGGCTTCAGACAGGCCGGCACGTCCACCATCAGGTCCCGGGGTATGGAGACGGCGGTCGCGCTGTGCCGCCCGGCGGCCAGGTGCAGCAGGATCACGGTGTCCGACCGCTCGGTGCCCGAGTCCCTGCCGTACTTGGCGTTGTCCTCGCCCGCGCGCGAGTCGGACCCGATCAGCAGGATGTTCTGCGCGTCCTTCACCAGCGAGGTCGGCCGCTCCCCGGCGTACCGCTCCAGCTCCGCGGCGGCGGCCTCGTCGGCCGTGATGTTCCCGTCGAGCTTCGCGTACAGCGCCCACCCGGCGACCCCGGCCCCCACCACGAGCACCGCCGCCACCCCGGCCCCGTACCGCACCCACCGCCGCCGACGCCGCCGCGCCAGCCCGCGCCCGTCGGCGGAGGCCCCCACCCCCGGCCCGAGAGGCCGCCCCGAACTGTCGATTTCGCCCACGCCTGGAAACACCCCTCCCACGTCCAGCGGTACGAACGGGCCGCGCTGCTCCTCCTACGACCATGGCGGCTCGGGGGGTGGGGTGCGGGCGGGGGTGGGCTGAACGGGTGACGGGGGCTGTGCCCTTGTCGCGTGTTCGGCGCGGGCCCTGCCGGGCCCCGGGTGGCGGCGTGCGAGGCCCTGCCGGGCCTCCTGGGCAACGGCGCGCGAACGGGCGCCCGGCCCCCGGTGTCCGGACCGGGCTGGAGGGCCGTCACCGGTTGGGCGGGGGAGCTTCGGAGGGAGCGCCTCGCCGGCGGTGGGTTCGGTGGGGGCCGGTCCGGCGGCCGGGGGCGCGAGGGGAGCGGCGGGTGAGCGGGTTCGACGGGCGAGGGCCGACGGTTCGGCGGGGATCCGGTGTCGGCCGCGCCACGCCTTGCCGGTCGCCCGGCGTGGGACACCGACGGCTGGGCGCCGGCCAGGCGGGCCCGGAGCGGCCCCGCCCAGTCCTGCGTTGCGCGGGGGTGCTTTCAAGCAAGAGGGAGGCGCCTGACGGGCGCGAGCGTCCCCGCCAGGCCCTCCGTTCCGCGCGCCCGAGGTGCTGCCGAGGGGAGGTGCCCCGGGCGGCGGGTCATCCGGTGCCGGTGAACGGGGGGCGGCGTTTCGTGGGGGTAGGGGGAGAGACAGGGGGCGTGCCGGTGGGGATTTCGCGTCGGCTCTGCGAGGTCCTGCCGGCCGTCCGGCGTGAGGCGTCGGTGGCTGGACGCCCGACCCGGGGACCCGAAGCCTCCCCGCCCGGTCGGCGAGAGCGCCTCCCCCCGGGGCCTCTGCCGGCCTTCGACGCCCGCGGCGCTTCCGAAGGGGGGCGAGGCGATCTTGGGCAGGCGGGGCAGGGGACGTCGGGTCAGCGGGCCGTTGCTGTGATGCGTTCGGATTCGATTCGGCGGGTCAGGGTGTCCTCGGTCGCCCGGTCCAGGTTGCGGCACAGGACCACCGAGCCGCCGCTCGCCAGGGGGCCGTACAAACCCGCGCTCAGGCCCTCCCAGGTGTCGTAGGGGAGGCCCGACAGGAGTCGGGAGCCCGGGCCCGTCAGGCCGAGGCCCGCCGCCTCGGCGCGGGCGCGCTCCACCACCTCCGCGCCGCTGTACTCGGCCCCCGCCACCACCAGCGCGGGCGCCTCGGGATCGACGGGCGCGTACGGCGCGAACCGGTCGCCGTACGTCGGGACCTCCACGGCGTAGTCGGCGTACCCCTCCGGCGGCGACGGCACGAACCGCCGGCCGAGCGGCGCCAGCGACAGCGCGTACCGGTCCCCGCCGCAGGCGAGCCCCGCCTCGAAGTGCCCGGGCCCGGCCACCACATGGTCGGCGCGCCCCGGATCCCCGCCCACGTCCGCCACCGCACCCACCGAGGCGCACGCCAGCAGCCACACCGCCGTCTGCCAGTGCGCGGGCAGCAACAGGGCGATCCGGTCGCCGGGTTCCACCGACATCCCGTCCTGGAGGAGGTTCGAGGTCTTGGCCACCCAGTTGGCGAAGGTGGCCACGGACAATTCGACCCGCTCGCCCGTGGCGTCGTCGTAGAAGGTCACCAGGGGACGCGAGGGATCCGCGGCGAGCGCGGAACGCAGCAGGTCGGCAGGGGTGCGATCGGTGGCGTTCACCCGCGCAAGCGTACGCGCCGCACGACCGGCACCCGTACCGCACGGCCACCGGTTCGGCCGAACGCCCCCGCCCGGCGCACCACCGGTTCGGCGGAACGCTCCCGACAGCCCGTCAACTCACCGATGGACAGATATGTATGGGTATGTCCAGGATCGTTGGCATGCGTGGATTGCTCACTTCCTCGATCGGCGTCACGTGTGCGGCGGCTCTCGCCCTCCCCCTGACGCCGCCCGCCTCCGCGGCGCCGGCGCCAACGGCGCCGAGTGCGGAGGTGGCGCCCGTCGTCGCCCCCGATGCCCCCGACCTCTCGGGCAGCACCCAGTCGCTGCCCCTCACCCCCCTGACCCGCGACCGCGCCGCAGGCGCCGCCGCCGAACAGGGCGTGTCCCGCCGGGACGTCCGCCCCTTCTCCCTCCTCGGTGTCGTCTGGGACGACCCGGACACCGACCTCGCCGGCACCGTCCAGGTCCGCACCCGCGGCACCGGCACCGGCGCCTGGTCCGGCTGGCAGGACGTCGAGACCCACTACGCCGACCACGGCGCCGACCCCGACAGCGCCGAGCGCGCCTCCGGTCATCCCCGGGGCGCCACCGCCCCCTTGTGGGTCGGCGACTCCGACGGCGTCGAGGTCCGCGTCCGCCCCGACGCGGCCCACCGCGCGGAGGGCACCGTCCGCGGCACCCGTACGCCCGCTGCCTCCGCCCCGCTCCCGGCCGGCCTGCGCCTGGAACTCGTCGACCCGGGAGACACGACGACGGCCGCGGACCGCTCGACGACGGCCGACGCCGTTCCCGACACGGATACGGCCGTTCCCGACGCCGTGTTCCCCGATGCTCCCGACACCGCGACCGGTGCCCGCCCCGGCGCCGACGCCCCCTCGGGACGCACGGCCGACTTCCTGTCGTCCGCCGCCCTCTCCGAGGGAACCGTCCTGACCACCGACCCCGCGACCACCCGCACCGCCCCGTCCGCCCACAGCGCCAGATCCATCGGCGCCGGCACCCCCCGTACCGCCGCGTCCGCCGTCTCCCCGTCCGTCGCGGCCTCCGCCGCCAACGCCGCGCTCGCACCCCTCGGTGCCTCGGAGATCTCCGCGCTCGACGCGGCCGGGACCCGCAGCGAGCTGTTCGCCCTGCGCGGCGGCGAACTGACGAAGGCACAGCGGGCGAAGCCGTACATCGGCCCGCGCCCCCGCATCGTCACCCGCCACGGCTGGGGCGCCGACGAGAAGCTCCGCGAGTCCGGCTTCCGCTACACCAGCACGGTGAAAGCGGCGTTCGTCCACCATTCGGCGACCGGCAACTCGTACAAGTGCTCGCAGGCGCCCTCCGTCATTCGCAGTATCTACCGCTACCACGTCAAGAGCCTGCGCTGGCGGGACATCGGCTACAACTTCGTCGTCGACAAGTGCGGAACCATCTACGAGGGCCGGGCCGGCGGCGTCGCCAAGGCGGTCCTCGGCGCGCACACCCTCGGCTTCAACAGCAACAGCATGGGAATCGCCGTTCTCGGCACGTTCACCTCCACCAAGCCCAGCTCCGCCACGGTGAAGGCGGTGGCCAGTCTGACGGCATGGAAGCTGGGTCTCTTCGGGGGTAATCCAAAAGGAAAGACATATCTGAAGTCCGGAGGTGGCAATCTCTACCCAAAGGGAAAGAACGTACGACTGAACGTGATCTCCGGTCACCGGGACGGATTCGCCACGGAATGCCCAGGGCGGCAGCTCTACGGCAAGCTCGCCTCGGCCCGAAAGACGGCGGCCGGCTACCAGGGCCGCTGAAAGCCGCGGCCGGGGAGATCGCTCAGCGGGGGGCACATTCATCAGCCGTCGTGGGGGGACAGTCTCCTGGGACTGGGACGGAACACCGCACGGCCTCGAACGCGCCACACACGGTCTGCATACACTGGCCGGCCGAAAGACAGTTCGGCCGGTCCCGGCAGGAAGCAGAGACGAAGGTGACAGAAGCGATCCTCCTGGTCGGCGGCAAGGGCACCCGACTGCGCCCGCTCACGGTGCACACGCCCAAGCCCATGGTCAGAGCGGCCGGCGTGCCGTTCCTGACCCACCAGCTGGCGCGGGCCAAGGCGGCGGGGGTGGACCACATCGTCCTCGCGACGAGCTATCTGGCCGAGGTCTTCGAACCGCATTTCGGCGACGGCTCGTCGCTCGGACTCCACATCGAGTACGTCACGGAGGACGAACCCCTCGGCACCGGCGGCGCCATCCGCAACGTGGCGTCCCGGCTGCACTCCGGCCCGGACGACCCGGTGCTGGTCTTCAACGGTGACATCCTCACGGGCCTGGACATCAGACGCCTGGTGGCGACGCACGAGACGACGGGGGCGGACGTCTCACTGCATCTCACCCAGGTGACCGACCCCCGGGCCTACGGCCTGGTCCCCACCGACGAGACCGGCAGGGTGCTGGCCTTCCTGGAGAAGCCGCAGACCCCCGAGGAGATCGTCACCGACCAGATCAACGCGGGCGCCTATGTGTTCCGCCGGTCGGTCATCGACACCATCCCGGCGGGCCGTCCGGTCTCGGTGGAACGCGAGACGTTCCCCGACCTGCTGGCCGCCGGGGCCCACCTCCAGGGCATGGTGGACTCCACCTACTGGCTGGACCTCGGCACGCCGGCGGCCTTCGTGCGCGGCTCGGCGGACCTGGTCCTCGGCCGGGCCCCGTCCCCGGCGATCCCCGGCCGCTGCGGCGACCGGCTGATCCTGCCCACGGCGATGGTCGCGGAGGACGCCAAGCTCACCGGCGGCACGGTGGTCGGCGAGGGCGCCTTCGTGGCGGAGGGCGCGCGGGTCTTCGGCTCGACGATCCTGCCGGGCGCGGTCATCGAGCCCGGCGCGGTCATCACCGACTCGCTCATCGGCACCCGCGCCCGCGTCGGCGAACGCTCCGTCCTCACCGGGACGGTCATCGGCGACGGCGCGATCATCGGGCCCGACAACGAGCTGCGCGAGGGTGCCCGGATCTGGTGCGACGCCCAGATCCCGGCGGGCGCGGTCCGCTTCTCGTCGGACCAGTAGTACGTCACGTTCCGGACGCCGGCGGGTTCCCGCGAGGGGGCCTGACCGGCGTCCGGTGCGTCCGGTGCGTCCGGTGCGTCCGGTGCGTCCGGTGCGTCCGGTGCGTCCGGTGCGTGGCGTGCGTCCGGCGGCGGTGGGGGAGTGGGCAGGGGCAGGGCCCCTCACAGCTTCCCGATGTCCCCGCGGGTCATCCGCGGCGCCCGCCGCTCCGGCACCCGCCCGCTCAGCAGGATCAGCCGCGCCGCCCGATGCCGCTGCCCGGCGTACGGCTCCAGCAGCTCCAGCATCTCCGCGTCGTCCGCCGACCGGTTCCCGGCCAGCGCCCATCCGACGATCCCCGGCAGATGAAGATCGCCCACGGTCACCGCGTCCGCCGCGCCGTGGCTGCGCTGCACCGTCTCCGCCGAGGTCCACGGCCCGATGCCCGGCACCAGCTCCAGCCGGGACTGCGCCGCCCCCGCCTCCATCCCCGACGCCTCCTCCATCCGCGCCGCGACCCGCACCGCGCGCAGGATCGTCGACGCCCGCTTGTCGTCGACCCCCGCCCGATGCCACTCCCACGACGGGATCAGCGCCCAGGTCCGGGGCGCCGGCATCACCCACAGCCGCCCGCCCGCCGCGGGCCCCGGCGCCGGCTCGCCGAACTTCCGCACCAGCAACCGCCACGCCCGGTACGCCTCGTCCGTCGTGACCTTCTGCTCCAGGACCGACGGGATCAGCGACTCCAGCACCAGCCCGGTCCGCGTCAGCCGAAGCCCGGGACGCCGGTGCCGGGCCAGCGCCACCACCCGGTGCCGTGGCGCGAACGCCTCCGGCTCGTCCGAGGCGCCGAGCAGATCCGGCATCCCGTCGAGCAGCCACTCGCCGCCCGGCCCCCACGCCTCACCGCGTACGGCCCCGCCGCCCGGCACCACCGACACCCTCAGCGTGCCCGGCCCCGAGGGCGTCAGACTCGCCCGCCACACCGACCCGTCGGGCGTCGCCCGGAACGTCGGATCCCCGGGCCCGCGCCGCAACGGCCCCAGCACCAGCCCCAGATCGACCGGCCCCGCGGACACCCAGGTCCGCACCCGCCCCGCCTCCGCGCGCGCCGGCCGTGGCACCCCGGCGGGCACGGGGACATGGCCGCCGCGCACGGTCGTACGGGTGGGGCGGGGAGCGAATCGTCCTGCCACGGATGAGGTCCTGGAAGCTCGGGGTTCCCCGCCGCGTCCGGGAGGGGCCCTACGAGGGTAGGCCGAAACCCGCTCCGCACCTCACCCCTTCTTCCGTTCTCACCGCACCTCGATGAACGCCCCCGCGTCCCGCTCCGGCCGGGCCCGCGGCTCCTCCGCCGGATGCCCGACGGCCACCGCGCCCATCGGGTCCCAGCCCTCCGGCAGTCCCAGCACCTCCCGGACCACGTCCCGGCAGAACATCGTCGACGACACCCATGCCGAGCCCAGCCGCTCCCCGGCCAGCGCGACCAGGAAGTTCTGCACCCCGGCCCCGGCCGCGACGACGAACATCTCCCGCTCGGCACCGTCCCGCCGCGGATCGCCGTAGTGGTGCGAGCCGTCCATGACGAGACACGGCACCACCAGATACGGCGCGTTGCGCAGGACGTCCCCGCGCCGCACCCGCTTCGCGATCGACTCCTCAGACTTGCCGTCCCGTCCGAGATCCGCGATCCACGCGTCCCGCATCGCGTCCAGCAGCCGCACACGCGACTCCTCCGACTCCAGCAGCACGAACCGCCACGGCGTGGTGTGGTGCGGGGCGGGCGCCGTCACGGCCGCGGCCACCGCCCGCCGTACCGCCTCCGGGTCGACCGGTTCACCGGTGAACGCCCGCACGGTCCGCCGCTGGGTCACGGCCAGCCGCACCGCCTCCGACGTGCCGAGCCGGAACATGTCGTCGCGCGCGCCGCGCACCATGACCCGGGCGCCCTCCCCGGTGTCGTCCGCCACCACCTCCGGCAGCCCGCGCACCACGGCCACGGGCAGCCCGGCGGCCTTGCCCTTCACCAGGTCCCCGGCCGCCGCGAGTTCGTCCGCGGTCGCCACGACCGTCGCGCTCAGCGCGTTGCCGTGCGCGTCCGTGCCGCCGCGCAGGTCGTCCAGCACCCGTACGCCCGCGGCGCCGATCGCCACGTCCGTGAGCCCGGCGCGCCAGGGCCGCCCGAAGGTGTCGGTGACGACGACGCCGACCTCGACGCCGAGCGCGTCCCGCAGCCCGTCCCGGATCGCCCGGGCCGACGCGTCCGGGTCCTCGGGCAGCAACAGCACGGTCCCGGCAGGGGTGTTGGAGGCGTCGACGCCGGCCGCCGCCATCACCAGGCCCTGCCGGTTCTCGACGATCCGCAGCGCCCCGCGGCGGGCCACGACCCGTACGGTCTCGGCGTCGATCGCCGCCTCCCGGTCGTCGGCCGCGACGATCCGGCCCTCCGCCTTGGACACGATCTTCGACGTGACCAGCAGGACGTCCCCGTCGCGCAGGCCCGGCTCGGCGGTGGCGATCAGCTTGGCGAGGTCGTCGCCACGCTGCACCTCGGGCAGTCCGGCCACGGCCCAGACCCGGTAGCCGCTCTCCTCGCTCACGCCCCCCGCACCTCCTCCGCCAGCTCCAGCGCCTCACGGGCCATCCGCGTGGTCGCCTCGATGTCGCTCATCATCAGCGGCACGGCCCGGCAGCGGATCCCGGCCGCCTCGATCCGCTCCACCGACCCCGCGTCCACGGTGTCCACCAGCCAGCCGTCCAGCAGCCCCGAGCCGTAGTGCTCGGCGACCGCCGCGGCCGTCGACTCCACGCCCACCGCGGCGAGCACCTTGTCGGCCATCCCGCGCACCGGCGCGTCCCCGACGATGGGGGAGAGGCCCACCACCGGCACCCCGGCCCCGGCGATCGCCTCGCGGATACCGGGCACGGCGAGGATCGTGCCGACGGAGACGACCGGGTTGGACGGCGGGAACAGCACGACGTCCGCCGCGGCGATCGCCTCCAGCACCCCCGGCGCCGGCTTGGACTGCTCGGCCCCGACCGGTACGACGGCCTCGGCCGGCACCGACGCCCGCATCCGCACCCAGTACTCCTGGAAGTGGACCGCCTTGCGCTCGCCGTCCACCTCGACGGCGACATGGGTCTCCACCCGGTCGTCGGTCATCGGGATCAGCCGCACCCCCGGCTTCCACCGGTCGCACAGCGCCTCGGTCACCGCGCTCAGCGGGAACCCGGCGCCGATCATCTGCGTCCGCACGATGTGCGTGGCGAAGTCCCGGTCGCCGAGCCCGAACCACTCCGGCCCGACGCCGTACGCCGCCAGCTCCTCCTTCAGATGGAAGGTCTCGTCGGCCCGGCCCCAGCCCTGCTCCTCGTTGATGCCGCCGCCGAGCGTGTACATCACCGTGTCGAGGTCGGGGCAGACCTTCAGCCCGAAGAGATGGATGTCGTCGCCGGTGTTGCCGATGACCGTGATGTCCGCGTCCGGCACGGCCTTCTTCAGACCGCGCAGGAACCGGGCACCACCGATACCGCCTGCAAGAACCACAATGCGCATGGGAGCCAGTCTCGCAGGCGGCCGGGACCCGGCACCGGGCGGTTGTGGACAACCACCGGCCTGTGGACATCCGGGCCACCCGTACGAGTTGCCCCTGCCCCGTTCCGCCGCCGCGCGTCGTCCCGTTCCGCCGCTACGCGCTGACGGTGTCCACCTCGTCGTGCTCGTCGTGAGTCTCCCGCGCCGCGCAGGCCACCGGGGCCGCGGCGGCCGGGCGGAACCGGGAGCCGGGGTGCATCGGCATCTCCGTCAGTCCCGGGAAGTAGACGTGCAGGCTGACCGCGGGCTCCAGCGCGTCGTTGGCGACCTCGTGCACATACCCCGGGGCGAACACCCGCTGCGCGCCCGCGCCCAGCACCCGCTCGCCCTGCTCGGTGCGCTCGGTCAGCGCGCCGTCCAGGATCGTCAGCACACCGGAGGAGAGTCCGTGGTCGTGCGGTCCGCTGCCCTGACCGGGCACCCACGACAGCAGCCACACCTCGTAGCCGGGGCCGGTGCGCAGCCGGTGGTACCAGCGGGAGGCGGCGTCGTAGCGGACCAGGTGCTCCCACTGCGAGCGGTCCGCGGCGAGGGAGCGGGCCAGTCCGACGAACTCGGCCACGGTCGCCGGGTGCTCGCGCGGCGGCTGGAGGAGGTGCGGGACCTCGAGGATGTCACCGGCGATCTGGAGGTCGCTGTCGCTGTTCATGGGATGCGGGGTTCCTCGGCGGAAGAAGTGTGGGGGGCTGGGGTCTCGCGTGCCGTCCGCCCGGATCGCGGGTGGAACAGATGCGCCCTGGTACGGGCCAAGGGGAAACAGCAGCCGGGTCTCGGTCGACGCGGGGACAGCCGGAGCGCGTTGGGCTCAACAGCTTGAACAGAGACAACAGCTACAGCGAGCACGGGCAGCACCGTGGGACCCGGCGGAGCGGGTCGAGGTGAGCGCCAAGTTCGCGAGCATGCCCACAAGGACACCGGTTCACACCTTCACTGTCAACTCGACGCCCGGTATGTGGGACATGGTTCACCTCATCCGGTGCACCTGTGAGGCGAAAGGTTTGTGCAGGGGCCAGCCGGGAGACATGGCGCACATGCCGGGCGCGCAAGCCTTGTGGTGATCCCGTGATCGGACTGTGATCAGGTTCGCTTCCGCGCGTGTGTCGCAACGGGATCGCTTCCCTGGACGTCTTTCCCCGCACAAGCGCTGTGCGGAGCCGGGCTTCCGCCGGGGCCTCTTCCGCGTGTCAAGGTTTATGCCGATTTGAACACTTACCGCACGGCCTTGGTTCCGCAGAGTGAATAAGGGGCCCAATAGCAGATCCCGGCTTGACTCGCCCGGAGCAGCACACTTGTAATTTCACTCGTGTCGTTCAGCCGCACATCGGTGACGGCCACGTCACGGGGACGCGAAAGACAGAGCGAGGGGCGCACATGACCGAGCTGGTGCAGCAACTGCTGGTCGACGACGCGGGCGAGGAACTCGGCTGGCAGGAGCGCGCACTGTGCGCCCAGACCGATCCCGAGTCCTTCTTCCCCGAGAAGGGCGGCTCCACCCGCGAGGCCAAGAAGGTCTGTCTCGCCTGTGAGGTCCGCTCCGAATGCCTCGAGTACGCCCTCGCCAACGACGAACGGTTCGGCATCTGGGGCGGTCTGTCCGAACGGGAGCGCAGGCGGCTGAAGAAGGCCGCAGTCTGAGCCTCCCGGCACGGACTTCGGGACAGGGTGAACGGCCCGTCGCAGGTGGTTGTCCACAGGCGGCGGGCCGTCCGCATGCCCAGCCGCTAGTGTGGGCGCTCGTCCGAGACACCCCGCCGCCGCCACGCGGCGCAGGGGTCCACCACAGTCCACCGAACCGGGGCCCGTACCTCGATGTCCGTGCACAGCCACCCGGCAGCCCACCGCGACGCTGCCACACCTGAGTTCCCGCGTCATGTCGTGACCGCGGTCCTCGTCTCCCACGACGGAGCCCGCTGGCTGCCCGACGCGCTCGCCGGGCTGCTCGGCCAGGAGCGCCCCGTCCAGTCCGTGATGGCCGCCGACACCGGCAGCTCGGACCACTCCGCGCAGCTCCTCGCCGACGCCCTCGGCGACGACCGCGTGCTCCACCTCGCCCGCCGCACCGGCTTCGGCCAGGCTGTCGAGGAGGCCAACCGCACGGCCCCCGTCCTCACCCCCGAGGAACTGCCCTACCTGAAGCGGCCCAGCGGCTGGGACCCCGTCACGCGCACCTGGCGCGACGACGCCTACGACCTGCCCGAACTGCCGTACGGCGAACCCGTGCAGTGGCTGTGGCTGCTGCACGACGACTGCGCCCCCGCACCGGACGCCCTCGCCGAACTGCTGCGCGTCGTGGACAACGAACTCGAACTCGGCCGGGACGACGTCGCCGTGGTCGGCCCCAAACTGCGCGGCTGGTACGACCGCCGGGCGCTCCTCGAGGTCGGCGTCACCATCGCCCACTCCGGCCGCCGCTGGACCGGCCTGGACCGCCGCGAACAGGACCAGGGCCAGCACGACCACGTCCGACCCGTGCTGTCCGTCTCCTCCGCCGGCATGCTGATCCGCCGTGACGTCTTCGAGGAACTCGGCGGCTTCGACCGCCGGCTGCCCCTCATGCGTGACGACGTCGACCTGTGCTGGCGCGTCACCGCCGCGGGCCACCGCGTCCTCATCGCCCCCGAGGCCGTCGTACGGCACGCCGAGGCCGCCTCCCGCGAGCGCCGCGCCGTCGACTGCGCGGGCCGCACCACCGCCTCCCCGCACAAGGTCGACAAGGCCGGCGCCGTCTACACCCTGCTCGTCAACAGCCGTACGGCCGTGCTGCCGTGGATCCTGCTCCGGCTGGTCCTCGGCACCGTCGTGCGCACCCTCGCCTACCTCGTCGGCAAGGTCCCCGGCCAGGCCCTCGACGAGATCCGCGGTCTGCTCGGCACCCTGCTGCGTCCTGAGCGGATCATCGCCGGGCGCCGCAGTCGCGGCACACCCGTCGTCGACAAGGACGAACTGCGGCCCCTGTTCCCGCCGCCCGGCGCGACCGTGCGGGCCACCGTCGAACAGGTCGCCGGCAACCTCTTCGGCGCCTCCGACGCCGAGACCCCCGGCGGCGCCGGCCGGCACGGCGGCGGCATCGAGTCCGGACCCGGCGGCGACGACGCCGACTTCCTGGAGATCGAGCAGTTCGCCCGCCTCAAGCGCATCGCCCGCAAGCCCGGCCCGGTGCTCTTCCTGATCCTGCTGTTCGTCTCCCTCGTCGCCTGCCGCAACCTCCTCGGCGGCGGCGCGCTCGCCGGCGGCGCCCTGCTGCCCGCCCCCGCCGACGCCTCCGACCTGTGGTCGCGCTACCTCGACGCCTGGCATCCGGTCGGCGCGGGCGGCACCCCGTCCGCACCGCCCTACCTCGCGATCATCGCCTCGCTGGCCACCCTGCTGCTCGGCTCGACCGGCCTCGCCCTCACCGTGCTGCTGGTCTGCTCGGTGCCACTGGCCGGCCTCAGCGCCTACTTCGCCTCCCGCCCGCTCGTGGAGTCCCGCCTCCTGCGCGCGTGGGCGGCCGTCGCCTACGCCTTCCTGCCCGCCGCCACCGGCGCCCTCGCCGGCGGCCGCGTCGGCACCGCCGTACTCGCCGTCCTGCTGCCGCTCATCGCCCGCGCGGGCATCGCCGCGAGCGGCCTCGCCAACAGCTCCGGCGCCCGCGGCAGTTGGCGCGCCACCTGGGCGTACGCGCTGCTGCTGACGGTCACCACCGCCTTCACCCCGATCGTCTGGCCGATCGCGCTCGTCCTCGGCCTCGCCGTCCTGGCCGTGCGCCGCACCGAACTCGCCGCCTACGGCGCCCGCTTCCTGGCCCAGCTCGGCACCCCCCTGCTGATCCTCGCGCCCTGGTCGCTCACCCTGCTGCCGACGGGCTTCTTCACCCAGGCCGGCCTCGACCACGGCGCCTCCACCGCGACCGCGCTCGACCTGCTCGCCGCCAGCCCCGGCGGCCCCGGCACGGTCGACGGACTGATGCTCATCGGCATCGTCCTGGCCGCCCTCGCCGCCCTGCTGCGCGGGCAGCGCCAGTCCGGGATCCGCACCGCCTGGGCCGTCGCCCTGATCGGCCTGGTCTTCGCGGCCCTGTCCAACGCCTCCACCTGGGCCGGCCCCGCCACCCTCGTCTACGGCATCGCCCTGCTGGCCGCCGCCGTCATCGGCGCCGACGGCGCCCGCGCGCGGGTCGCCGAACAGAGCTTCGGCTGGCGCCAGCCGGTCGCCGCCCTCATCGCCTTCGCCTCCGCCGCCGGCCCGCTGCTGCTGGCCGCCGGCTGGATGATCGGCGGCGCCGACGGCCCCCTGGAGCGCCGCGACCCGGTCCAGGTGCCCGCGTTCGTCGCCGAGGAGGCCGGCACCCGCGACCAGGCCCGCACCCTCGTCCTCGACAGCGACTCCACCGCGCGCGTCGGCTACATGCTGGTCCGCGGCTCCGGCGCCCGCCTCGGCGACGCCGAACTCGCCGCCGCGGACGGCGAGAACGCCACCCTCGACAAGGTCGTCGCCAACCTGGTCGCCGGCTCCGGCGCCGACCAGAGCGACGAACTCGGCAAGTTCGCCGTGCGCTACGTCCTCGTCCACAAGGGCGCGCCCCGCGAGGTCACCCGCGTCCTGGACGCCACCCCGGGCCTGAGCCGGCTCAGCCAGCAGGACGGCAGCGCCCTGTGGCGGCTCGACCAGGAGGTCTCCCGCGCGGGCATCGTCGCCGCCGACCGCGAGGGCACCCCGGTCCCGGTCGCCGCGGGCCCCGTCGAGATCCACACCACGATCCCGGACGGCACCGACGGCCGGATCCTGCGCCTGGCCGACACCGCCGCGGAGGGCTGGACCGCCACCCTGGACGGCACGCCGCTCAAGCGCACCACCGTCGACGGCTGGGCCCAGGGCTTCGAACTCCCCGCCTCCGGCGGCACGCTGGACGTCGTCTACGACGACCCGTTCACCCACACCGTCTGGCTGTGGACCCAGGGCTTCCTCGCCCTGGTCCTGGTCGTCCTCGCCCTGCCCGGCCGCCGCCGCGAGATCGACGACGACCTGCCCGAGGAGGCGCTCGTCCCCGCCCAAGCCGTCGACGGCGAGGGCCGCCGCGCGCGCCGCCTGCGCGCCCAGGCCGAGGAAGCGGGGGAGGAGCAGGGAGACGCGGCCGAGACCGGCCCGGTCACCGGCCCCGGCCAGGACACCGGCTTCCCCGGTGAACCGGACACCCCGGTCGTGCTCCCGCAGCAGCAGTCCTACGCCGAGTGGGACCAGCCCGACCCCGTGGGCGCCGAGTACGGCGGCTACCCCGCCGAGCAGTACCAGGACGGCGCGCAGCAGTACCCGGCGGGCGGCTACGACCAGCAGTCCTACGACCCCTACCAGGCCGGCCAGTACGACCCGTACGCCTACGACGGCCAGTCCCCGCAGGCGCCGTACGGGCAGACGTACGGCTACGACCAGGGCCAGGGCCAGGGCTACGGCGACCAGGGCTACGACCCGGCCTACGATCCCGCCTACGACCCGGCCCGGCAGGGCCACGACCCGCACGGCAACGGCAGCGAGCGCCCCGACGGGAGCCAGCAGTGAACCGCACCACCCTCTCCCTGATCGCCGGCACGGCCGCGCTCGCCGCCGTCACCGGGTTCGCCGCCCTCAACCAGCCCGCGGCCGCCGGCCCGGACACCGCCAGGGCGGCCGCCGAACTGCCCGTGGAGCGCACGAGCCTGGTGTGCCCGGCGCCCAGCTCCTCCGACCTCGCGGAGACGGCGTACACGGCCTTCACGCCCGTCACGAAGGGCACGCAGGACAACGGCTCCGCCGAACTCCTGCCCGCCGGCCAGGAGTCGACGGACACGGGCGACGAATCAGGCGAGGGCGACAAGGACGAGACGGACGAGAAGGGAGAGAAGGACGGCAAGGGCGACAAGAAGAAGGCCGCCGAGAAGCCCCTCCTGACGCAGAAGGAGCCCGGCACCCCGGCCGTCGGTGAGACCAACGGCGGCGACGCGCCCGCGCTGCTCGGCACCGCCGAGGGGCAGTTCGCGCCCGGGTGGACCGTCCAGGCGACCAGCGAGGTCGCCGCCGGCAGCGGCCGCGGCCTCCTCGGCGTCACCTGCACCCCGGCCGACACCGAGTTCTGGTTCCCCGGTGTCAGCACCGCCGCCGACCGCACCGACTACGTCCACCTCACCAACCCGGACGACTCCGCCGCCGTCGCCGACATCGAGCTGTACGGCAAGGACGGCGCCCTCCAGACCACGGTCGGCGAGGGCATCACCGTCCCGCCGAACTCCAGCGAGCCGGTCCTGCTGTCCACGCTCACCGACGAGAAGCAGGACGACGTCACCGTCCACGTGAACATCCGCAGCGGACGCGTCGGCGCCGCCGTCCAGGCCCTGGACGACAAGCTGGGCGGCGACTGGCTGGCCGCCTCCGCCGAGCCCGCGGGCAGTCTGGTGATCCCCGGCATCCCCAAGGACGCCACGGCCGTCCGCCTGATCGCCCACACGCCCGGCGACACCGACGCCGACCTGAAGGTCCAACTCGCCTCCCCCACCGGCCTGATCACCCCCGCCGGGCACGAGACGCTGCACATCAAGGGCGGCATGACGACCGCCGTCGACCTCGGCGACGTCACGCGCGGGGAGGCCGGCTCGCTGATCCTCACGCCGGTGGACCGGTCGGTCCCGGTCGTCGCCGCCGCACGCGTGCTGCGCGGCAAGGGCGACGACCAGGAGTCGGCGTTCATCCCGGCCGCGGCCCCCGTCGGCACGCGCGCGTCCGCCGTCGACAACTCCGCCAAGGGCTCCACCCTCTCCCTGACGGCCCCCCGGGGCACCGCCAAGGTCAAGGTCACGGCGTCCGCGGGCAGCGGCGGCGGCAAGGCCGCCTCCCAGACGTACACGATCAAGAAGGGCACCACCCAGGACGTCGAACTCCCCGTCCCCGACGGTCTGAAGGGCACCTACGCGCTCACCGTGGAACCCCTCACCGACACCCCGGTCTACGCCGCCCGCACCCTGAAGGCCACCCGGGAGGGCGTCCCGGGCTTCACCGTCCAGACCCTGCCCGACGACCGGGGCACGGTGGCGGTGCCGGAGGCCGACGAGGACGTGGCGGTGCTCCAGAAGTAGCCCGGCCCACGGCCGCGCGGGGCACGCGGCGGGTAACTCGATCGGGGGACGCGGTCACTCGTAAGGGGGGTGGTGGGCGGGGGCGCCGGTCAGTCCTCGCCGTAGCGGGGATCCACCGTCTCCGGGGTCAGCCCGAGCAGCTCCGCCACCTGCTCCACGACGACCTCGTGGACCAGCGCGGCCCGTTCGTCCCGCCCCTTGGTGCGGATCTCGACCGGCCGCCGGTAGACGACGACCCGCGCCCGCCGCCCGTCCCGCGCGGGCACGGTCCCGCCGAGCGGCACCGCCTCGTCGTTCCACGGCTCCCCGGCCGCGGCCGGCCGCGGCACCTCCAGCACCATGAAGTCGATCTCGCCGAGCTGCGGCCACCGCCGCTCCAGCCGCTCCACGGAGTCCTGCACCAGATCGGCGAACACCTCGGCACGGCTGGCGGCCAACGGCACCTGCGGCGGCGCGATCGGCCCCCGCATGCCGCGGCCGTGACGATCGCGACGACGCGGCCCGGGGCCTGCGGCAGGGGGCGGTACGGGGTTGTCCATCACTGGTGCAGCCTAGACCCCGTCAGGACCCGGCGACCGGCTCCACGCCCCCGCCCGGCCGGACCGCCCCGGAGCACCCCGGTACACCCCGCATGTCGCCGGATGACCATTCCGGCCAAGCTTGGGCTCGATTCCGTTACCCTCCGGGACCGGCGATCTCGCGGCAATTGGTGAGGTTTGTACCAGGTGATGACCGGGCGGTGTGGTCTTCCTCCCGTTAATGACTGGTGTTCGCGCAGGTCAGCGGGGTATGACTGAGGAGGCGCGTGGGGCGTTTCACAACACGACACGGTGGAGTGACCTGGTGGAGAGTCGTCGCGGCCCGCTCAAGAGTGCGGTACCGTCCAACGTCGTGAGCCCTGTACGTCGCTGTTCGCGAACCGCCTGCGGCCGACCCGCCGTGGCGACGCTGACGTACGTCTACGCCGACTCGACCGCGGTCCTCGGCCCGCTCGCCACCTACGCCGAACCCCACTGCTACGACCTGTGCGCCGAGCACTCCGAGCGCCTCACCGCCCCGCGCGGCTGGGAGGTCGTCCGGCTCCTCGACGGCTCGGCCCCCGCCCGCCCCAGCGGCGACGACCTCGAAGCGCTCGCCAACGCCGTCCGCGAGGCCGCCCGCCCCCAGGAGCGGCGCGCCGGAGCGGCAGGCGGCCGCGGCGCCGACCCGATGGAAGTCGCCCGCCGCGGACACCTGCGCGTCCTGCGCTCCCCGGACAACTGACGCCGCCACGCCGCTTTCCCCGCCGCACCCGCGTCCGATGACTGCGCGCAGGTTACTTCTGTGGGTCCACTCGGCGGACTCACAGCGCCTCCTGAACCGTTCCGGGTAGTTTGTGGCGACGTGAACAGGACTTCCAGGAAGGTCGGCCCGTGGCTGTAGATCTGTCGCAGATCGTGAAGGCGTACGACGTGCGCGGGGTGGTCCCGGACCAGTGGGACGAGTCGCTCGCCGAACTCTTCGGCGCGGCCTTCGCCCAGGTCACCGGCGCCGCCGCGATCGTCGTCGGCCACGACATGCGCCCCTCCTCGCCCGGTCTGACCAGCGCCTTCGCGCGCGGCGCGGCCGCCCTCGGCGTCGACGTCACCGAGATCGGCCTGTGCTCCACGGACCAGCTCTACTACGCCTCCGGCGCCCTCAACCTGCCCGGCGCCATGTTCACCGCCTCGCACAACCCCGCCCGGTACAACGGCATCAAGCTGTGCCGTGCCGGCGCCGCCCCCGTCGGACAGGACACCGGCCTCACCGAGATCCGCGAGCTGGTCGAGCGCTGGAGCGAGACCGGCGCCCCCGAACCGGCCGCCGTACCGGGAACCGTCACCCGCGCCGACACGTTGAACGACTACGCGGAACACCTGCGCTCCCTGGTCGACCTCACCTCCATCCGCCCCCTGAAGGTCGTGGTCGACGCGGGCAACGGCATGGGCGGCCACACCGTCCCCACGGTCCTCGACGGCCTCCCCCTGACCGTCGTCCCGATGTACTTCGAACTCGACGGCACCTTCCCCAACCACGAGGCCAACCCGCTCGACCCCGCCAACCTCGTGGACCTCCAGAAGCGCGTGCGCGAGGAGTCCGCCGACCTCGGCCTCGCCTTCGACGGCGACGCGGACCGCTGCTTCGTCGTCGACCAGCGCGGCGAGCCCGTCTCCCCGTCCGCGATCACCGCCCTCGTCGCCGCCCGCGAACTGGCACGCAACGGCGGCACCGGCACGATCATCCACAACCTGATCACCTCCTGGAGCGTTCCCGAGGTCGTGCGCGAGCACGGCGGCACCCCGGTCCGCACCCGCGTCGGCCACTCCTTCATCAAGGCCGAGATGGCCACCTCCGGCGCGATCTTCGGCGGCGAGCACTCCGCGCACTACTACTTCAAGGACTTCTGGAACGCCGACACGGGCATGCTGGCCGCCCTGCACGTCCTCGCGGCCCTGGGCGGCCAGGACGGCCCGCTCTCCGCCCTGGTCGCCGCGTACGACCGCTACACCGGCTCCGGCGAGATCAACTCCACCGTCGCCGACCAGGCCGACCGCATCGCCGCGATCAAGGCCGCCTACGCCGACCGCCCCGACGTCACCCTCGACGAGCTGGACGGCCTCACGGTCACCTCCACGGACTGGTGGTTCAACGTCCGCCCGTCCAACACGGAACCCCTCCTCCGCCTCAACGCCGAGGGCCGCGACGAGCCCACCATGGCCAAGATCCGCGACGAGGCACTGGCGATCATCAGGGCGTGAGCGCGTACGGGGTGGGGGGCCGACCCGACCCCCCACACCCGCTGCCGCCCGGCGGTACGCTGACCAGGCACGTCCGCATACCCGCACACCCCCCGACCGCCACCCAGAAGGGACACCCCATGCCGCTCGAAGCCGGCCTCCTGGAGATCCTCGCCTGCCCGGCCTGCCACGCCCCGCTCAAGGAGCAGGACGCCGAGCTGATCTGCACGGGACAGGACTGCGGTCTGGCGTACCCGGTCCGCGACGGCATCCCCGTCCTCCTCGTCGACGAGGCGCGCCGCCCCGCGTAACCCGCGACCGGGCCGCGGCCATCCGCGTTCGTCCCCCGAACAACCCCCGGTGATCGGAGACTTCCGCCATGCTCGACGACTCGCTGCTCGACACGCCGGAGGCCCTCGCCGAGGCCGACCGCCGGGCCCTCCTGCGCGGCGCGGCCGAAGCGGGCGCGCGCGTCCGCACCGCCGCCCGCCTGGCCGCCGAGGCCGGTGTCCACGAGCTCAAGCCGGACGGCCGCCCCCGCGCCATCCTGATCGCCGGCCCCGGCGCCGCCGCCACCTGCGTCGCCGACCTCCTCGGCACCCTCGCCGGCGCCGCCTGCCCGGTCATCCGCCTCGCTCCCACCGGCGTGGCCCCCGCCGCCGGCGCCCTGCGCTGGGAACTCCCCGGCTGGGCCGGCTCCGTGGACCTCCTCCTCATCGCCACCCCGGACGGCACCGAGCCCGGCCTCTCCCTCCTCGCCGAGCAGGCGTACCGCCGTGGCTGCACCGTCGCCGCCGTGGCCCCGGCCGGGACCCCGCTCACCGAGGCGGCCGTCGCCGCGCACGGCCTCTTCGTACCGCTCGCGACAGCGCCGTACGAACAGGACGAGCAGCCGCCCGTCGCCGCCTCCGCGCCCGGCGTGCTGTGGGCCCTCCTCACGCCGCTCCTCGCGCTCCTCGACCGCATCGCGCTGCTGTCCGCCCCGGCCGACGCGCTGGAGAAGGTCGCCGACCGCCTCGACCAGGTCGCCGAACGCTGCGGCCCCGCCGTCGCCACGTACAGCAACCCGGCGAAGACCCTCGCCGCCGAACTCGCCGACGCGCTCCCGGTGATCTGGACCGAGGGCGTCTCCGCGGGACCCGCGGGCCGCCGTTTCGCCGCCGCCCTCGCCGAACTCGCCGGGCGCCCGGCCGTCGTCGCCGAACTCCCCGAGGCCCTCGCCGAGCACAACGCCCTGCTCGCCGGCCCCCTCGCCGCCAGCGCCGACCCCGACGACTTCTTCCGCGACCGCGTCGAGGAAGCCCCCGCCCTGCACGCGCGCGTGGTGCTCCTGCGCGACCGTCCCCTCGGCGGCCTCACCGCCGCCCCCTCCGCACGCGAGCTGGCCCTCAGCCACGACACACCGATCAGCGAACTCGAACCCGAGGACGGCGACGAACTCGTCACCCTCGCCGAACTGATCGCCACCACCGATTTCGCCGCCGTTTACCTGGCGCTCGCCACCCAGAGCTGACACTCAGACAGACACAGATGTAGAGACAGACAGGCAGGCACAGAACCCGATGGACCGCCTCGACAACACCGTCCGCCCCTACGCCTGGGGCTCCCCGACCGCGATCCCGCACCTGCTCGGCACCGAGCCGACCGGCGAACCGCAGGCGGAGATGTGGATGGGCGCCCACCCCGGAGCACCCTCACGCACCCCCCGGGGCACCCTCGTCGAGATCATCGAGCGCGACCCGCGGCACGCGCTCGGCGCGGCGGCCGTCGACAGGTTCGGCCCCCGCCTGCCGTTCCTCCTCAAGCTCCTCGCCGCCGGCGCCCCCCTCTCCCTCCAGGTCCACCCCGACCTCACCCAGGCCAAGGAGGGCTACGAGGACGAGGAACGCCGCGGCATCCCGCTCGACGCCCCGCACCGCAACTACAAGGACGCCAACCACAAGCCCGAACTCATCTGCGCGCTCACCGAGTTCGACGGCCTGTGCGGCTTCCGCGACCCGCTGCGGGCCGCCGACCTCCTCGACGGCCTCGGCGTCGACTCCCTCAAGCCGTACGTCGACCTCCTGCACGCCCGCCCCGAGGAAGCCGCCCTGCGCGAGGTCCTCACCGCGATCCTCAGCGCCGACCCCGACGAGACGGCGGCCACCGTCAGCGCCGCCGCGGCCGCCTGCGACCGACTCGGCGGCGACTACGCCCCCTACGCCGGCATCGCCCACCACTACCCCGGCGACCCCGGCGTCATCGCCGCCATGCTCCTCAACCACGTCCGGCTCCAGCCCGGCGAGGCCCTGTTCCTCGGCGCCGGCATCCCGCACGCCTACCTCGACGGCCTCGGCGTGGAGATCATGGCCAACTCCGACAACGTCCTGCGCTGCGGCCTCACCCCCAAGCACGTCGACGTCCCCGAACTCCTGCGCATCGTCCGCTTCGAACCCGGCGACCCCGGCATCCTGCGCCCCGAGGCGTCCCCCGACGGTGAAGAGGTCTACGAGACCCCCATCGACGAGTTCCGCCTGTCCCGGTACGTCCTCCCCGAGGGCGGCGGCACCCACGACCTCACCCGCTCCACCCCGCAGATCCTGCTCTGCACCGCCGGCACCGTACGGACCGGAGACCTCGAACTGACGCCCGGCCAGTCGGTCTTCGTCCCCGCGGGCGAGCACACGCGCGTGTCCGGAGCGGGCACTCTCTTCCGGGCCACTGTGATGGTATGACCGGCCCTGTGGACACCTGACACACCATCGCCGCGCCGTGCTGCAAGAATGACCCACCGGCAAAGGCCGGGCAAAGGCCCGCACGGCGAACCGGCGGTTCGAAGGCGAAGGGACAACGCGGACACATGAGCGCGTCAGGCGGCACCAAGGCGATCGTGGCGGCACTCGCCGCCAACCTCGCGATCGCGGTATCGAAGTTCGTGGCGTTCGCCTTCAGCGGCTCGTCGTCGATGCTCGCCGAAGGCGTGCACTCGCTCGCCGACTCGGGCAACCAGGCACTCCTCCTGGTCGGCGGCAAGAAGGCCCAGCGCGAAGCCACCCCCCAACACCCCTTCGGCTACGGCCGCGAACGCTACATCTACGCCTTCCTCGTCTCCATCGTCCTCTTCTCCGTCGGCGGCATGTTCG